>DAOVTG010000281.1 GCA_030633185.1 Deltaproteobacteria bacterium | reverse complement strand
GACCCCAGCCGAGACAGATCGAACATAAACCGCAACTAAAACTTCACTCTATCTCGGGCGGGGTCATTGCTTTAGAAGGACAAAGCCCTTCTAAGAGCTTTGCGAAAAGCTTTGACCCCATTTAAGAGAGCAAAGCAAAGTAACAAATTACCCTCTGTAACTTAAAGGGATTAACTGTACTTCTCTTCGATAGCCACCGAGATCGCCATCAACATCGCTTCGCCCTCATAAAAGGGGTCAAAGCTGGGGTGCTGACGCACCTTCTACCAGCAATGACCCCAAACCTTGATGGCGTCGTAAACAGCGCAATCAACCTTAAGGAACAAATGGGGGGTCACTTACCACATAGGTAAATTTCTGAAACCACAGGGTAAGCCTCGCTGTCCGGATCAACGACAACCACAACATTTCTATCGCTATTGATCGCCGACAAGGCGACTGCCAACATCTCCCGGGAGCGAGCGAAAAGCGGAACCATTTGGTGATAAAAACAGGGTCTTCTGCCAGATCGGTAAGTTGAATAAAGGTTTCGTTTCTTCCCGGACCGGACAGGTTAACCGCACATTTAAACCAACCGGAGTCAGCAAAAGCCACGGTTTCCATCAATAGAACGATCAGGAATATGACCTTCAACAAGCAATTTGGCCAACGCCGTTCTCCACACCGATTCATCATAAGCCCCTCTTTTTTTGATCATTCACCATCCCTATCACTCAAGAGCAACGGCAGCCATGGTGCAATATCGGCCGGTTTGACCGGGCTTGGTTGGCCTGGAGTAAACACCAGATAACAAGCCGCACAGGCTACGTGGGCCGCACGATATTTTATTCTCATACAACCATCTTCTCCCCAACCCGTCCCCCAGGAGTTCCGCAAGATCCAGTATCCATTACCCCCGTTATCATCCCAACCAACCAGGGCGACAACATGGTCGGTAGCGGCATAATAACAAAAACCGCTATCGGGATGTTGACAAAGCGTCATTGAATCTTCATAAATTCCACTCCGGTAGGCATCAAAAGCCGGGTTGGTCATGACCGCGACATCAACCACGCCAAAGTAATAAATTGCAGTCTTGATCGCAATAATATCATTACAAGGAAGACGATGCCATGAATCTAAGTGAATGGTGGGCACAGGCAACTCAAGCGGACAATCAGCGGTTGCCGGATCATAAGGAAAAAGGTCTTCAAGACAGACCCCTTCCCGAACCAGGGCGTCAAGCTCCATGTAATCGTAACTGGAACCCTGACACCCATCAAATCCGTCATAAAAGAAGTCAAGACAGAAGGTTATAAAACCCTCGGAAAAATCTACACAGTTCTCATTATTGCTGTTAGTAGCAAGATTATAGGTGCCTTCGGCGGCGGCACAGGCACCAAAGGCATAGCAGGATCCACAACTACCCTGCTGTCGCACCGGTCCTATATAGCTGTATCCGTCGACATTACGCCAATCAAACCGGATCGGCAGAGAGCGACCCAAATAAGAATCCAATGGATCAAGACCACTGGTGCTGCTCTCTCGCCGAGAGGAACCATCAAGCGGATAGCGACGACTGCGCATACGGGCACGTCGCTCTTTGGAGAGCTCGACAACCCAATTACTGGAAACACTGAAGTGATAACCATTAGCAGCTATCTTGTCACGAATTACCGAAAGATCATCTTCCGGCAAAAAGGGAATCATTTGGCCATCATTCTGGGCGGAACTGCCCAGTACCTTGCAACTAAAAAAAAGAGGCAACGCAACCAGAATGCCGACTAAAAAAAATTTGCAAAAAAAGTTCTTCATTACAATGAAGTAAATAGGCAAAACTACTGCCTTGCACTTTTCCCGAACTGAGACTACTATAGAGAACTATATTTGATGGTATCACAAAAAGTCAGCTCTACTGTGTCGCATCCTGCGGAGCGTAGTGCTTTTTTATGAGGGTGCCATATTTTTCTATAAAACGAGTCTTCAGCGAGGTAAAATAAAATGTCGGATAAAGTGAAACGCTATAACATGGAAGATGAGCTAATCTTAACTTACAAGCAAAAAGGTTGGGCCTTGATCGGCAACGGCGATGAACTTATTGCTTCAGACAAAGTAAATGCCAACATCAGAAACCCCTACAAAGATGGTAAGACCATGCTCGAGTTTATTGAAGATGTCATTACCAGGGATCTGGGCACCCCGATCGATTGATGGCGTCGTAAAAAGTTCCGATATCCTGCGATGCTGTGGTTTTCCAGACACTCGACATACTACATGTATGGTCTCGCGCCTGGAAAACCACAGCATCTTGTCTATCGAAATTTTTACTTAGCCATCCCGTGGTGACAGGAATAATCTTTTTAAATCTTATTTTATGCAGAACTATCGTCGACTCCTTCGCTATCTGATCCCACTGTGGCCGCAATTGCTGATTTCCGTCCTTTGCATGAGTGTTTTTGCTCTGTTGACGGCGGCAGTAGCTTTTTTGGTTAAACCGGCCCTGGATGATATCTTTATCAATAAAGATGCGACCATG
>DAOVTG010000217.1 GCA_030633185.1 Deltaproteobacteria bacterium | reverse complement strand
CCGGGTGATGGTGCCAAAATAGTTTTCGGCTCCCTCTCTCAGACTCGGCTTTCGGCTGCCGCTGGCGGGGTTGGTCTGGCCCAGGCGTGTCTTGATACGGTCAGCCAGTATGCCATGGAGCGTGAACAGTTCGGTCAGCCGATCGGTAAGTTTCAGATGAATCAATCGATGATCGGGGAGATGGTTGCTGAAATCGCGGCTGCCCGCTTGGTTGTTTACCAGGCCGCCTGGCAGAAGGATCAGGGTCAGTTGAACAATAATGTGGAGGTTGCGGCCGCCAAATATCTTGCCGGTGAGCTGGCCTATAAGTGTACTCAGTACGCCATGCGTATTCTCGGGGCTTATGGTTATTCTCCCGAATATCCGGTAGCTCGATATTTCCGGGATGCACCGACCTATGCCATGGTCGAAGGTTCTACCAATATCTGCAAATTTATCATGGCCCAGGATCAGTTGGGAATTCGTAAAGCCAATCGTTAAAATTTAGTTACTAAACGTGAATGTTGATGGTCACAAGGAGCTTACCATGAAGCAATATTTTGCTGAGATGCCTCTGTTCGGAAAAGAACTGCGGGATAAGCAGAAAGAGAAAGCCGCCGAGAGTGCGGCTCAGATTAAAGAGGTTATGGATCTTTATGCGGGTGAAGTAGAGCGCGTGAAAAATGCCGGTATTCCGGCTGAAAAGATTGCTAAGCGGGGCGAGATGACGGCTTGGCAGCGGCTTGACTACCTGCTCGATCCCGGTACATTCATGCCGATGAATTCGATTTTTGATCCCGAAGACAATGATGAAGATAGCACCGGGGTTGTCAATGGTCTGGCTAAAATCAGCGGCCGTTGGGTTTCAGTTATTGCTTCCGATAATAAAGTGCTGGCCGGGGCCTGGATTCCCGGTCAGGCGGAACATATTTTTCGGGCCCAGGATATGGCCGAGCGTCTGCGTATTCCCTTGATCTGGGTGTTGCATTGCAGTGGTGTCAAGTTGACTGAACAAGAGAAAGTTTATGCCGGTCGGCGTTCCGGTGGTCGGGTCTTTTTTCGTCATGCCGAGCTCGCCCAGAAGGGGATTCCGGTAATTGTTGGTATGTACGGTACCAATCCGGCCGGTGGTGGTTATCATGCCATCAGCCCGGCAATTATTTTTGCCCACAAGAATTCCAATATGGCAGTCGGCGGTGGTGGTATTGTTGGTGGTATGAGCCCCAAGGGACATTTTGATCTTGAAGGTGCTGAAGAGTTGATTGAGAGTACTCGTCATCTTAAGGTCGTGCCACCGGGAAGTACTAAAATTCATCATGATAAGACCGGTTTTATGCGTGAGGTTTTTGAAACCGAAGAGGGCGTTCTTGACGCCATTAAGAAGTGTGTTGCCGGAATGCCAGCTTACGATCCCGAGACTTTCCGGGTGGCGGAGCCAAAAGAGCCTCGTTTCCCCGGCGAAGATCTCAATTACATGGTGCCCTACAATCAGAAATCGACCTATAATATGGATGAAGTCATTTCGCGCTTGGTTGATAACAGCGAGCATACCGAATTTCGTCCCGACTATGGTCCCGAAATTTATTGCGGTTTGGTCAAAATTGACGGTTTTCCGGTTGGTGTCGTGGCTAACCGTCAGGGCTTTCTTGGGGCCAAATATCCCGAATATGCCGAATATATGGGGATCGGCGGCAAACTCTATCGCCAGGGTTTGATAAAAATGAGTGATTTTACTACATATTGCGGTCGTGACCGGATTCCCATGGTCTGGCTTCAGGATACCTCCGGTATTGATGTTGGTGATGTCGCGGAAGAAGCGGAAATGTTAGGTCTGGGTATGTCTTTGATGTATTCGATCGAAAGTTCCATGTTGCCGATGATGACGGTGATCGTGCGTAAAGGGACGGCGGCGGCCCACTATGTTAAATGCGGCCCGCAGGGCAATCGCAATAACGTCTTTACTCTGGGCACTCCGACTACTGAGATTGAGGTTATGCATGGTGAAACAGCGGCTGCAGCCGCATTTTCTCGTCGTCTTGTTAAAGAGAAGGACAAGGGTAATGATTTGCAGCCGACGATCGACAAGATGAACGATCTGGCTCAGCAGTATTACGATCAGTCGCGACCGGCCTACTGTGTCAAGAAGGGGTTTGTGGATGAAGTTGTGGATTTCCCGAAGATTCGCGATTACATGATTGCTTTTACTCAGGCGGTCTACCAGAATCCGGAATCGATCTGTCCGCAGCACCAGATGTTGCTGCCGCGTATTATTCGCGGTTGATAATTTTTGGTTTTCAACCGGTTGTTTTTTAGAGTAAAAAGCTGGCTGCATTATGGTGCAGCCGGCTTTTTTCATTTTTGTCCGGTATTGAGAAATTCGCTATTGCCAGTTCTCTGGAAAGTTTGCTATAAGGGGCGATCTTTATAAATTATTAGTAATTGTTCATAAACCGGGGATTAAATTCGATCTCCACATCGAGAAGGTTTGAGAATGGTAAAGCGAAGTTGTTCGTTTGTGTCTCTTAAGGTACAAACGGGGTCTGCCGCAGAAACGGATTGCACGCTAAAAACTACCGATTGCCGACCGCAGGCTGCTTTTGGGCGGTTGGCCAACCACCAATGGCTGTACATTCTTCTTATTTTTCTCTGTGTCTCTTGTAATGGTGCTCAGGCGGGGCTGCAGAGTCGTGGAAGATTGCCGGCACTTTCTAATATTGATGGTGGCGAGACCGGAGGAGATATCCGGCTCTTAGAAGCCCTGATTGAGTTTGAAGAGGATTCGACGTTGACGGTCTTTCTTGGCTACCTGGAGGGAATGGGGGCGTCTGTTTCCGGAACCTTCCCGGCGACTGCCGCTGAAGCCGAGATTGAAAATCAGGCTCGGACTGGAGCCCGTTATCATTTCCCGATTGTCATGAATGCCAAGGTTCAGCATTTCATCTCATATTACAGTACGGTTCAGAATGGTTTTATGCACCGTTCTCTGGCCCGTTCTCACCGCTATCTGGGGATGATGCGCAAGATCTTACGTGATCACGATATTCCCGAGGAACTGGCCTATATGGTTCTGATTGAGAGTGGTTTTACGACGCATGCCTACTCCCGGGCGCGGGCCTGCGGCCCCTGGCAGTTTATCAGCGCGACCGGGCGGCGTTACGGTCTTAAAATTAACTCATGGGTCGATGAGCGTCGTGATCCGGTAAAGGCGACTTATGCGGCTGCTGCCTATCTTTGTGACCTCTACAAAATGTTTGATTCCTGGTATCTGGCGGCGGCCGCTTATAATGCCGGTGAGGGCAAGATTCAACGGGCTATGCGCCGTCATAAAACCGATGATTTTTGGCAGATGGCGCGGTTTCGTTATCTGAAACGTGAAACCCGGGAGTATATTCCTAAACTGATTGCGGCCATCATGATCGCCAAAGAGCCGGAAAAGTATGGTTTCGCCGATATTGAATACCAGAAAGCTTTTACCTATAATCTGGTAAAGGTTGATGATGCCACGGATCTCAAGGTTATGGCCTGGGCTGCAGGTGTCAAAGTCAAAGATATTCGTACACTCAATCCTGAGCTTACTTACTGGTGCACACCGCCTCGGGTCAAGGCTTATGAGTTGCGAGTACCCGATGGTTGTGGTCAGCGTTGCCGGAGTGCCCTTGCCAACCTGCCGCCGGAAAAGCGGATTACTTTTCGCAAGCACCGGATTCGTCAGGGGGATACGCTTTCAACTATTGCCCGCCGCTACCATACCGGAGTTGGGCAGATCAAGGAGCTCAATGGTTTGCGCGGGCACCGGATTCGGGCCGGGCGCGATCTTTTGATTCCGGTCAGGATGGTCGGGAGCGGGCCAGTGGTTTTTGATAAACAGATTTATCAAACTGGCAGCCCTGGCACACTGGCCAGTGCGCCTTCAGGTTTTTCAGGGAAAACAACTCGCTATCGAGTGCGGCGGGGAGACAGTTTGTGGAAGATTGCCAGGCGTTATAACTTGCAGGTCGCCGATCTTAAACGTTGGAATGGTATGGGGCACTCGACCGCCATCAAGCCTGGTCAACGGCTGCGGCTAGTGCCGGGACTTCCCATAAAAAAAGAGCGCAACAAAGTTGTGCAAAAGACCCCAAAGAGGGCTGAGAGAGAGGTAGTTGTTCTGCGCAAAGGGGATAATCTCTGGCGTATTTCGCGCCGTTATCGGGTCAGTATTGCCGATCTTCAGCGCTGGAACAATCTCCAGGCCAAAGCCATCTTGCAGCCCGGTCAGCGTCTGGTTCTCTATCGGTAATTAGTTAGTTTTTTCGTAACTATTCAGATGCCGTTTGCAAACTGTCGGGATTGGGGTCATTGCTGGCATAAGGTGCGTCAGCACCCCAGCTTTGACCCCGTTTATGTGGGCGAAGCAATGTTGATGCCCTCGTAAAAAGTCACGGGATGGCTAAGTAAAAATTTCGATATACAAGATGTTGTGGTTTTTCAGGCGCGAGACCATACAT
>DAOVTG010000200.1 GCA_030633185.1 Deltaproteobacteria bacterium | reverse complement strand
TATAAAGAGATCAGCGATGAGACCTTACATATGGCCTTGGCCTTTCCCGACCTTTATGAGTTGGGGATGTCCAATTACGGTTTTCTGCTTCTCTATCAGTTAATTAATCGCGAAAAAGAGTTTTTTTGCGAGCGGGTCTTTGCTCCGGCGGCTGATTTTGCCGCTAATCTCAAAGCCCGAAAGAAGCCCCTTTTCTCTTTGGAGAGCTCGACTTCTCTGGCCAAGTTTGATCTGCTCGGTTTTTCTCTCTCTTATGAAATGGCCTATACAAATGTACTCCTGATGCTGGAGTTGGCATCTATCCCCATAGCTGCCGCAGAACGTGGAGAGGGGTTTCCGCTGCTCATTGCCGGGGGGCCGAGTATGGTCAATCCGGAACCGGTTGCACCACTTTTTGACGCGATCCTGATTGGTGATGGTGAAGAGGCGGTTATCGAGATTGGTGTCCAGGTTCTGTCGGCTAAAAAGGAGGGTTGCTCCAAGGCCGACCTTTTGTTACGACTGGCAGGGATCGAAGGGGTTTATGTGCCCTCTCTTTTTCAAGAGAGTCATACTGATGGAGTAATTTCTTTAAAACCGCGGTTAAATGACTATCGATCGGTTCGGCGCCGGGTTTTTACTGATCTTGCCAAATTGCCTCTGCCGACCACCCCTCCGGTACCCTTGATTCAGGCGGTTCATGATCGTTTGGCTTTAGAGATCTCTCGCGGCTGTAGTCGCGGTTGTCGTTTCTGCCAGGCCGGAATGATCTATCGTCCGGTTCGGGAACAGCCAACGCAAAAATTGTTTGCGGCGGCGGTCAAAGGGGCTGCGGCAACCGGTATGGAGGAGCTTTCGCTACTCTCTTTAAGCGTTGGCGACTATTCGCACCTGCTTGATTTGGTATGCGGGATGAAGCGTTCTTGTCCCGGTCTTGATCTCTCTCTGCCCTCGGTTCGGGCCGGAGTTCTTAGCGACGAACTTCTTGAAGCCTTAAAACGTAGTCGCCAAGGCGGTTTCACGATTGCTCCAGAAGCCGGTACCCAGCGCCTTCGGGATGTCATCAATAAAGGTTTGAGCGAGGATGAGATTCTTGACACCATTGAGAAGCTCTTCGCTCAAGGCTGGGATCTTATTAAACTCTATTTTATGATCGGTCTGCCGGGAGAAACCGATGCCGATATCGAAGGAATTGTTGAACTCTGCGGTCGGGCTCTGGCGCGGGCTCAAAATAAACGACAGCGGCTAAATGTCTCGGTCTCGACTTTTGTACCGAAACCACATACTCCTTTTCAATGGGAGAAACAGATTGATCTTGAAGAAACCCTGCGGCGTCAGGGACTTATCCGGCAGGGCCTAAAGAAAATCGCTCCGGGTCGGCGTCTCAATTTTAAATGGCACGACAGTCGTGTAAGTCTGCTTGAAGGGATTTTCAGCCGGGGTGACCGCAGTTTGTGGCCGGTGCTTTGCAAAGCCCGGAGTTTGGGTTGTTCGTTTGATGCTTGGAGTGATCATTTTGATTATGGGCTCTGGCAGGAAGCATTCAAACAAGAGGGTTTAGACCTTGAAAAACTGGTGGCCCGCAAATTTGTACCCGGTGCGCTTTTACCCTGGGGACATATCGATTGCCTGGTCAGTGATAAATTTCTTGAAAGTGAGCGGGAAAAGGCCTTTAAGCAGGAGGCCACCAAAGATTGTCGTCTGGACGAGTGTCACGGTTGCGGAGTCTGTTGCCCAAGTCGAGGGATAGTAAATGTAACGGCCCGGACAGCGGTTATGGATGAACAAACGATGGCGGTCGAAACCTTATTGCAAACTCCTGTGAAAGAACAATTTCTAGTTGGTGGTGAGCGGCGTGAATGGCGTTATCAACTCTCTTTTTCCAGGGGGCGCCGACTCTCTTATCTTTCTCATCTTGAAAATGTGGCGGTTATTATTCGGGGCTTGCGGCGCCTTAAAATTCCCCTGGCTTTTTCTCAAGGGTTTCATCCCCATCCCAAAGTCTCTTTTGCCCATCCTTTACCGGTTGGTCTGGCGAGCCGGAATGAAGTGATGGAATTTCGTACCCTGGCCCCGATTGATGGTGATCAATTAAAAAGGGAGTGGCCACGGGCTTTACCCTCCGACCTTGAGTTTATTGACTCTTTTCAACTTGATGCCCGGGCTGCGGCGATTGATCGTCGTCTTTTAGGTTGTGTCTATCGGATCCAGGCGGAAAATTCCACATGGCGGATGTTGCTGCCGGAAATTGAGCTTGCCGTTGGGCAAGTGATTGCCGGACAAAAGCCTCTGGTTTTACTGAGAAGAAAGAAGGGTAAACTTAAAGAGATTGATCTGGCCCCGTATCTTAAAGCGGCTGAAATTCATGAAGATGGCGGATTAATCATAAGCGTTGGTGTTTTAGATGGACGTAATCCCAATATATTTGATATACTGGCCTGCTTGGCCGGGCTCGATCAACGTCCGGAGGCGGGTGTGGTGGTTACAAAAATGAAAAGTATTATGAATAAGGATTATTAATATGTCGGCGGAGCTGATTATCAATGTTACCGAAGGTGAAGTGCGGGTCGCCCTGCTTGAGAATGGGACTTTGGCTGAACTCTTTTATGAGCGGGATCGAGGTCTGGGAATTGTCGGTAATATCTACAACGGCCGGGTCGTCAAGGTTCTGCCGGGAATGGATGCGGCTTTTGTTGATATTGGTCTCGATAAAGCGGCTTTTCTCTATGTTGCCGATGTGCGCAGTGAGGAGGATCTAGCACCCTTCCTGCCGGTTGATGAAGCGGTTGTCGCTGATGAAGAATTTGTCCTGACTGAAGATGAACTTGATGAAGCGTTGCCGGTTCCTCAAATCGATGATCTCCTGAAAGAGGGCCAAGATATCCTGGTTCAGGTCTCGAGAGAGCCTATGGGTACCAAGGGGGCAAGGATAACCACTTACAACTCACTACCGGGCCGCTACTTGGTTTTACTGCCGACGGTTGACCATGTCGGGATCTCTCGTAAAATTGAAGATGAGGTGGAACGTCAACGTCTTAAAGAGCTGGTTAGCGAGATCAAGCCTGAAGAGATGGGCTTAATCGTTCGGACTGTCAGTGAAGGTAAGAATGTGGGCGCTTTAAAGCATGATCTCAAATTTTTGCTCAAACTCTGGGATAATATCAAACAGAAAAAAGAGAAGACCAAGTCGCTTAATCTGGTTTATCAGGATTTAAGACTGGTGCAGCGGATTATTCGGGATCTCTATTCTGATGAGATTGATCGCCTGGTGGTAGATTCTGATGAATGTTACCATGAACTTAAGGATTTTATCGCCAGTTATTTCCCCGATCTGCATTGTGACATTGAACGCTATACCGGAATTCAGCCTATTTTCCAGTCTTATGATATCGAGATTGAGGTCAATAAAGCTTTGGAGCAGAAGGTCTGGCTCAAATCGGGAGGTTATATTGTTATCGAGTCGACTGAGGCTCTGACCGCGATTGATGTCAATACCGGTCGTTTTGTCGGTAAAAGGAATCTTGAAGATACGATTTTAAAAACCAACCTTGAGGCGGCCAGGGAGATCGCTTTTCAGTTGCGTTTGCGTAATGTCGGAGGCATTATTATCATAGATTTTATCGATATGGAGATAAAAAATCATCGTGAACGGGTCAATGTCTCCCTTGAGGAGGCTTTGAAACGGGACAAAGCCAAATCCAATGTTTTGAAAATTTCCGAACTCGGCCTTGTCGAGATGACCCGGGAACGGGTTCGTAACAGTATCTCTCGAATGTTGTGTGATCCTTGTCCCTATTGTGAAGGTCGTGGGATTGTTAAATCCAAATCGACGGTTACCTACGAGATTGTCAGGGAGTTAAAAAGTTACGGCTATGATCTCGATGTTAAGGATCTTGTGGTGATGGTCAATGCTGAACTGGCGGACTATATCTATGATAACGAAAGCCTCTCTCTCGATAACCTTGAATATGCCATGCGTAAGAAAATCACCCTGAAAAAGGTTGATCACTATCAATGGGAAGACTATGAGATAATTGCCCGAATTTAAAGGCGCCCAAGGAGATCCGTTATGAGTATTTCAAAAGAGACCCCGATTCGTGACCTGTTGACTAAATATCCGAAAGCGGCGGAGGTTTTCGCCGATAAGGGCATGGCGTGTCTGGGTTGTGCCGCGTCAATGTTTGAAACCGTTGAAGAGGGGGCCGCAGCCCACGGAATTGATGTCGACGAGTTGGTTATAGAGATGAACAAAGTGTTGCAGAAGTAAATCGTGAGTCGAGAAAGAATTGATCTCCTTCTGGTCCAGCGGGGTCTGGCTGCGACTCGCGAGCGGGCTCGGGCGCTGATTTTAGCCGGAAAAGTTGTCTGTAATGATAACTTGATCGAGAAGGCTGGCAGCCGGGTCGAGACTACTGTCGAAATCAGGTTGAAGGGTGAGGACATTCCCTTTGTCGGTCGCGGTGGTCTTAAACTTGAGGCCGCCCTTAAAGCTTTTCAGGTTGATGTAAGTGACCGGGTCGCAATCGATATCGGTGCTTCTACTGGTGGGTTCAGTGACTGTTTACTCCAACACGGGGCCCGGCGGGTCTATGCCCTGGATGTCGGTTATGGGCAACTGGCTTGGTCTCTGCGTTGCGATGATCGAATTGTTGTGATGGAGCGCACCAATATTCGCCACTGTGTTAAGGCCGATTTTCCGGAGCTTCTGGAATTGGCCGTGATTGATCTCTCATTTATCTCTTTAACTAAAGTTTTGCCGGTTGTGGCTGCCTTGTTGCAGCCTGAAGCGCCGGTTATCGCTCTGGTAAAACCTCAATTCGAGGTTGGTAAAGG
>DAOVTG010000292.1 GCA_030633185.1 Deltaproteobacteria bacterium | reverse complement strand
CGTAAAAGTTCAACGGGCAAACCAAGATCAAGAAAAGCGCCCAGAAACATATCACCGCTGAGGCCGCCAAGGGCGTCAATAAAAAGAATTTTTTTACTCATTACCAACCAACCTTTCACAAGCAGCTATGATCTCCGGCAAAAGCTGGTCTGCCGGGCCCAGAATCGTCAAATCGGCTACCGAACCCGAAAGCGGGGTCAGTTCGAGATTGATCTCGATCACCTTACCGCCGGATCTTTTAGTCAAAATCGGCATGTCGGCGGCGGGATGAACATTGGCCGAGGTGCCGATAACCAGCATAACCTTGGCTTTTTCGGCGGCCGCAGTGGCTTCAAGCAAGGCCCGTTCGGGAATCGGCTCACCAAAGAAAACGACGTCGGGTTTGAGAACAGCCCCGCATTGCTGACAGTGTGGCGGCAGGTTTTTAACTGCGATAAGTTTAAAATCGGGCCAGCGCCAGTCACAGCTGAGACAACAAAGGTCTCTGGTGGCACCATGAAATTCTATCACTTCAAGACTGCCGGCAGCCTGATGCAGACCATCGACGTTTTGCGTGATAAGGGTTCGCAAAAGCCCTTTCCCCTCAAGTTCCGCCAAGGCTTTATGAGCTCTGTTGGGATGTGCTTTTTCGACCACCGCCAGCATCTCTCCCAACATCTCCCAAACCTTTTCCGGCTGCTTTTTGAAATTGTTGATTTCAGCATATTCAAAAGGATCATACTTATCCCAAAGACCCTGACTCCCACGAAAAGCCGGAATCCCGCTGGCAACCGAGATCCCGGCCCCGGTCAACCCGGCCGCCCGACCGTCGGCCTCAAGCATAATCTCAGCAGCGTGTTCAAATGCCTGGGTTAATGATTTTGTACGCAATATGTTACTCCGTGAATACAAAAATTCAAGAGATAAAGTTGTAGCGGATAGCGGCGAACTTTGCTGACGCCCTCTTGAATGGGGTCACATCTTGACAATGGCTGTTGGTAGCTTCTCGATTTATCCGATTATCTCGATACGCCATAGTCAAGAAATGACCCCAGCCGAGACAGGTCGAACAAAAACCGCGATAAAAAAGTTCACTCTATCTCGGTCGGGGTCAGTGCTTTGCGTCAATGCGAAGCATTTATGCAATGATGCCCTCGTAAAAAGTCACGGGATGGCTAAGTAAAAATTTCGATATACAAGCTGTTGTGGACTTTCAGCAGGGCCTCGAGCACTGTCATCTGGGGAGTTGGGGCAAAATCACGACAGCGTAGTAGATCGGACTTTTTACGACGCCATCATGCAATGCTTTGACCCCATTCCAGAGGGCGAAGCAAAGTTCGCGGCGTTCTCGAATTTAATTAGTAGTTAAGGCTCTTTTCAAACTGAAGTTTGACAAAATTACGGCTTTCGGCCGTAACCCGGAAGCGATGATCAAGACGCTCGCCGACAACCCAGACAATTTTCCCCTCTTCATCAACCAGAATAGGTACGACTGAACGTTTAAAGCGGGAAAGGTGTCGGTCGGCCATAAATTTTTTAAGTTTACAACTTCGCCCCTCTAAGCCCAGGGGTTGAAAACGATCACCCGGCCGCCGGTTGCGGATTTTAAGCGGGAAACGTAATTTGTCACCATCAATAATCTCTAAAAAGCTTTGCTTTTCCGCTTGGGTTTTCAACTCCGATAAATCGGTTTCTGCTGAAATCCTTTCGACTCGTAGAGTTCCAAGGTCATGCGGCAATTGATAGAGGCCGCAATCCGGCAATCCAAGTTGATAATCAGGCAGGCTTCCACCTCCGGCAAAGCGACTCCGTTCTTCCTCTATACCGATAAAAACAGTCTCCGGAAAAGCCCTGAAAACGAGACCGGCACCCAGATCATATTGACTTTCCCGACGCTCACCCGGACTCCCCACCAACGTGCCAAGAGCCTCCAGAACCCGGGCCGAAACCTGTTTAACGGCCCCGGCCCGACGGATCATGCGACCCATTAAATGGGGCAGAAGGGCTATCTCGATCTTCTGTAGTAAACTCCGCTCAACGATAAGACCAGACCTACCCGATTTAACATAAGACCCAAGGCCACAATTTCTTCCATCAATAATCTTAAGATCGTCCGCCAGGCGCAGACCAGCCCCGGCAATACGCTCCTCGACGCCGCTACCGCCGAGTTTACGAATAATCGGCAGAAGTT
>DAOVTG010000058.1 GCA_030633185.1 Deltaproteobacteria bacterium | reverse complement strand
CCAGATCTAACTTGACATCAACAAAATCAATTGCTAGAAAGAGTGTAGTCAAAATTCCAGGTTTTATCGAGACAATTAGCAAATAAGTAGAGACAATGTCCTATTTTAATGAACACAATATCGGCAAGTTGATTTTTGTCAACTCGGTCGTGGCTATTTTCCTGTTGGGAGCGGCCATGATTACTTATTTTATTTTTGATAACTCGAAACGTTATGATCAGGAGATCGTCCAGATAGAAGAAGAGTTTCTTGAACGAAAAAAGAGCGAGATCAAAAGAAGGATCGATTTTCAGGTCTCCCGAGTAGAGTCCCGAAGTCAACAGACCCTGCAACATCTTAAAGAGAGACTGCAGCAATATGTTACTCAGGCCGGCATAATGGCCAATCACATTTATCAACAAAACCGTAACCGGTTAACAAAAACCGAGAACTGTAGCTTGATCGCCGAAGCCCTGCGTTTTTACACCTACAACCAGGGGAACAGCTACCTGTTTATGTGGAGCAAAGATGGCACCTGTTGGCTCAATCATCCCAATTCTGGTTGGGAAGGGAAAAATGTCAACTCGATTGCCGATGCCGATATAAAAAGTTTTTTTGCCAAAATTCAGACTCAGCTCCTCAAGCAGGGGGATGGTTTTCACTCATATCAATGGCCGAATCCGGAGGATTCAAGCCAAAAAACCTTCTCGAAAACCTCTTATATCAGCTACTTGGAAGACCTCGACTGTTACATTGGAGCTGGTGAATTTTTGAGCGATTTCACTAAAGAGCTGCAACGCTCGATGATTGACACCTTTAACCATCGGCAAAGCAATAACGTCTCGACTGAATACTTTTTCATCAATAAAATCCATGATATTAACGGCGGCGATAATTTTGCCACCGTGCTCGTCAATCCCAACCGACCCGATCTCATCGGCAAAAAGATCTCCGACAGTTATAAAGATGCCAGGGGGAAAGAGTTTTGCAAAGAGTTTCTTCAAGGCCTGCGAGATCATGGCGAGACTTTTGTTCGTTACTGGTACAAAAAACCGGGGAGTCCTGAACCCAAGCCCAAGATATCTTATTTCAAACTCTATCCGGAGTGGAACTGGATGTTTGCCAAGGGTTTCTATTTTGACGACCTGGAAAGTCTTATTATTGCCAAAAAAGCGAGCTTACAGCAAAAAATCAGAACTGATATTATTCATTCACTCTGGATACTTACTTTTTTTCTGGTTCTTGTCGCAGCTATATCCTTGCTCTTTTCAAAAAAAATAAACCGTTTGTTTCAAGATTACCGAGAACACCTGGAAACCAGCAACAGAGAACTCAACCGGGTCAACATGGAACTCGCCACCGAGATCAAATCAGGGGAAGAGGCACGCAGGGAAGTTGATGAATCCTATGTTGAACTTGACCTGATTTTTAACGTTGCCGCTAACGCCATGGTCAAGATTTCAGCCAACTACAAAATCGAGCGGGTCAATAACGCTTTTGCCAAAACGATCAAACTTGACAAACAAGAGATTATTGGTTGTAACTGTTTCGACATCGTCAAAAGTGATCTCTGCCTCAGCCCCGATTGTCCCATACGGATTTTTGCCGAGGGTGGTACAATGAGCAGTCGGGTTATCAAACCGGAAATGCACCAGTTGCAAATACCCGCTGTTTTGACATCGGCCCCACTCTACAATAGCCGAGGCAACTTCTCAGGAATAATCGAGGATTTTTACGATTTAAGCCAAATTAAAGAGAAAGAGCGAGAACTTGAACGTTTTCGCCGCATGGTCGAACAGACCGGTGACGGCATTGCTCTGGCTGACATGGAGGGTAATATTCTTTTTGTGAACCCGGCATGGGCTACCATGCACGGCTATGAAAAAGAGGTGCTGACCGGCCACCACTTAAGCCTTTTTCACACTCAAATACAGATGGAGAATGAGGTTCGACCATTTAACGCCAAGGTCAAAGAGTTTGGGGAATACAGCGGCGAGGTTGGTCATAAACGTCAAGATAACTCTCTCTTTCCCAGCCTGATGACAACCACCATATTGGCAGATGATTCAGGCAAAGCGCAGGGCTTGATCGCTACGATCAGGGATATCAGCGAATTAGTCAAAGCCAGGAAAACAGCGTGGCAGGCGAACCGGGCAAAAAGTGAATTTTTGGCCAATATGAGCCATGAGATTCGTACCCCGATGAACGCCATTATTGTCACAACCTCCCTACTTCTGGAAGATACCCTTTCAGATAAACAGCAACAAAGTCTGGCTATTATTAGAAAATCAGGTGAGGCTCTGCTCTCCCTGATTAACAATATCCTCGATTTTTCAAAAATTGAGGCGGGTAAATTTGAACTTGAGGAGTCCTGTTTCAGACCGGAGCAACTGATCAGTGAAACGGTTCAGTCCTGTACCGTATTGGCTGAAGGAAAAGGGTTGATTATCGTTAATGACACATTGGCTGCTCTCCCTGATTTTTTAATTGGTGATCCGCTCAGAATCAGGCAGGTAATTATCAATCTACTCAACAACGCGATTAAATTTACGGATAAAGGTTCGATTACCGTCAGCCTGAGAGAAATTTCTCGCAACCAGAAGAGAGCATCTCTTCGTTTTTTAGTCAGAGATACCGGGATTGGTATGAACCCCGAGGTGGTAAAACGAATCTTTCACTCCTTCAATCAGGGCGATCCTTCAATCACTCGTCGTTATGGTGGCACCGGCCTGGGGCTGGCCATCAGCCGTGACCTGGTAAAGCTTATGGGGGGCAACCTCAAGGTTTCAAGTCGTGAGGGCCAGGGCTCAACCTTTGAATTTACGCTCTCTTTTAAACTCGGCACAGAGAATCAACTCCCCCTGGAAATTGAGTTCAACCTGACCCAGGCTCAACAGATGCCATCTCTTGATATCCTGATAGTTGATGATGTTCAGGAAAACCGCCTGGTGGCCTCTATGGTACTGGAAAAATATAATCATCGGCTAGAAAGTGCGGTGAACGGCCATAAAGCCCTGGAACAGTTGGCCGACAACAACTTTGATGCCGTACTTATGGATCTCCAGATGCCGGTGATGGATGGTTTGACGGCCACATCTCACATTCGCGCCTGTGAACGTGGTGAATTTCCTGAAGAAGAGGGACTAAGTGAACTCCTGAAAAAACTGAGTTTCAGAATAGCTGGTCGCCATCTCGTCATAATTGGCCTGACCGCTGATGCTTTTAGCGAAACCAGGGAAAAAGCCTTAAGTCAGGGCATGGATGCATGTTTGACCAAACCTTTTAAACCCCGTGAAATCATCACGACTCTGGCTCGGTTTAGCGAAATGAGGGAAACCGACAGAGCCCTAAAAAAAGTATTATTAAAGGAGACACCGGTTAAATCAGAGCCGGGAGTAGAAGGTATGGGAGTAGAAGATGTTAAGGTCGAAACCTTAGTGTCAACCGAGTTGCGAGCAGAAACTTTGCCACCACTCTTCTCACAAATAAAAATTACTACGATCATCGAGCATTTTAAATCTATGTATGCTCTTGATGAAGATCAGGCTCTAAAACTTATCGAAAGTGCCAAATCAGATCTGAATAAACATCTTTCCACGGCCGAGGAAAATATTAAAAAACTGGATCTTGGCGCTTTAGCGAAAACGGCCCATGCGATGAAGGGAGTTCTGCTTAATCTTGGTTTGAGTGATCAAGCTGATTTGGCAAGAGAGATTGAGCAAAATGCCGAAAAAGAGAAACCGCTGGCCAAACCCGATAAACTTGCTCAACTCCGAGATTATCTCTCACCGTTGCTGGAGCTATAATTACTTAGGACTCATGCAAAAATAATGAAAAGGCTGAATCATGATACTTACTAAGCTGGAAAAAGAGCTCTCCAAACCTGCAGGTAAGATTCTGATTGTTGATGATGACATCGAGACCCAGAATATCATTCTTAAGATACTATCCTCGTTAACCTATGAATGCGTGGTTGCAAATAATGGTCGTCAAGCCCTTAAACATCTCGAAAAAGATAATTTTGAGATCGTTATCAGCGACATCAAAATGCCGGTTATGGATGGCATGGAGCTGCTCAAACACATCCATAACCACTATCCCGACATCGCTGTCATTATGATTACCGGACATGCCGAAAAGTACTCTTATTCAGAGATTCTTGATGCCGGAGCTTGTGACTTTTTGGCTAAGCCTTTCCCTTGGCGTGAATTAATAGCCAAGTTGGAGCGTGTCTTTCGTGAGCGGCGACTGATTGGCAAACTGAAAAAAACATCACAAATGTTTCAGACCCTTTTTGAATCCACGAGTGAGGCGATAATTCTGCTTGAAAAAAGAGGTTTTTTCGATTGCAACCAAGCTGCTCTGGAAATGTTTGGCTACCAGAGCAAGGAAGAATTTCTCGACCTGCAACCGATTGACATATCACCTCCACTACAGTCCAATGGAGAGAATTCTCTCTCCCTGGCCAGTAAACGGGTTAGAGAAGCTATAAATAATGGTAGAACTCGTTTTGAATGGATACTTAAACGTCAAGACGGTAACCTCTTTCCCGCCCATGTTACCCTTACGACCATAACCATTGATTGTGAAATTAAACTGGAGGCGGTTGTCCACGATCTTACCCCGCAAAAAGAGTTGGCAAAAACATTAGCTCAAGGTAAATTCGAAGCCGAACGGGCAAACCATTTAAAAAGTGCTTTTCTTGCCAATATGAGCCATGAGATCCGCACCCCAATGAACATTATTATCGGCATGAACCGGCTTGTTTTAGAGGGTGCATTAACATCAGAACAACGTCGTTATCTCGAAACCGGACAAAGCGCAGCAAGAGATCTTCTGGAAATCTTAAATGATATTCTTGATATCTCGAAGATTGAAGCCGACCAGTTGAATTTGACACTTCATCCTTTTAAGATCGTCGACCTGCTTGATGAGATCAAAAAAAGGTTGGATTTAATGGCTCAAGAAAAGGGTATTGAATTGATCTTTACGCCCCACCCAAACATTCCCCCGGTTCTACTTGGTGATGAACTGCGTATTCGTCAGATAATCATAAATTTGATTGGCAACGCCATCAAATTTACCAACCAAGGTCAGGTTAACCTATGGATAGAAGCTAAAGAACTGGTTGTTGAAAATGACAAGAATGAGCAAAAAAAATGCCAGATTCATTGCCGAATCGCGGATACCGGCATCGGTATTCCGACCGACAAACAGGAGTCTATCTTTAACAGTTTTAATCAGGTCGACAGTTCAACCACCAGATGCCGTAGTGGTACTGGTCTGGGATTGACTATCTGTAGACAACTTATTGATTTAATGGGAGGGCATATCTGGGTAAATAGTCGCGTGGGTCGAGGTAGCACCTTTCACTTTACACTTAATTTGGCAATCATTTCTGAAGAAAACTTTTGCAAAAATGTAGAAGCTGAGACCTCTGATGGGCTCTCTAACGCAAAAACTAAATTAAAAATTCTCGTAATTGAGGATGCTCCGGCTAACCGGATGCTGGTTCGAGCCGTATTGCAACGCAAAGGACATCAAGTAGAAGAAGCTGAAAACGGGGTTGAAGGGCTAAAGAAACTTTTAGAGCAAGATTTTGACGTAATCTTGATGGATGTCCAGATGCCAAAGATGGATGGCCTGACCGCGACCCGGGCTATCCGGGCTTACGAGCAGGGTTTAGAGATTAAATCTCCGTTGTTGATTAGTTTGGAGTCCGAACTAAAGACCCGACTCCTGGGTGGCCATCTGCCGATCATCGCCATGACAGCACACGCCATGAGTGGCGATCGGGATAGATGCTTAGAAGCCGGTATGGATGACTATCTAACCAAACCTTTCCAACCGGAAAATCTGATGGAGGCCCTCGTCCGCAACAATATAGGGAAGAAAAGACGTTCTCGGACAGCCTCCTAGGCCAAAACCGAGCGGATGGTTCTGCTCAGTGCTGATCCTCGGCTGGGGAAATACGAGATAGAAGTTATCTGGTGATAGATAGGTTTTTATGAATAACGAAAATTTAAAAAATGATAAGGTTCGACTCTCCACCCTCTCGGCGGCCTCCGGGTGAGCTGCTAAAATTGGTCCGTCGGAGCTGGCGGATGTGTTGCAGGGGTTGGTGTTGCCGGTTGATGAGCGGCTTTTAGTTGGTCTTGAAGGGGCGGATGATGCCGGGGTTTTTCAGCTTGATGACGAGCGTGCCCTGGTTCAGACGGTTGATTTCTTTACGCCGATGGTCGATGATCCCTATCGTTTCGGGCAGATTGCGGCGGCTAACGCTTTCAGTGATGTTTACGCGATGGGCGGGACTCCCTTGACCGCCATGAACCTGGTGGCTTTTCCGATTAAATGTCTTGAACCTGAGATTTTGCGGCGGATTCTGGCTGGCGGCCTCAATAAAATCGCCGAAGCCGGTGCGGTTTTGGCCGGCGGGCACAGTATCGATGATCCCGAGATAAAGTATGGTCTTTCGGTAACCGGCGAGGTGCATCCTGATAAGATCTGGCGCAATCAGGGGGCTTTGGCGGGTGATATTTTGTTGTTGACTAAACCTCTGGGCAACGGGGTCTTGGCAACCGCTTTGAAAGCCGATTTTGTTAATGAAGAGGAGATATCCGAGGCTTTGGAGTGGATGTTGCGGCTTAATGTTCTGCCTCCTGAGAACGATAGCGATTTCTGGCGTCAGTGGGTGAGGGCTTGTACTGATGTTACGGGTTTTGGTTTTTTAGGCCATCTGGCCGAGATGATTGCCGATGATAGGGTCGGGGTTCGGGTTGAAATGGCTCATCTCCCCCTGCTCGATCGGGCCGAGGAGTTTTGCAGTATGGGGATGTTTCCGGAAGGGGGGCATCGTAATCGGGATCATTTTGGTTTTCGGCTGTTGGGCGAAGACTTGGCCGACCCCGTGTTGCGTGATCTACTTTTTGACCCCCAGACTTCGGGCGGGCTCTTGCTGGCCGTCGATCCGGCCGGGGCCGAATCCGTGATTTGCAGTTTTAATGCGGCCGGAGCCGGCTGTTGGCCGGTGGGGAAGTTTACCGACAATGATCCTGGTCGTATCCAACTTCTATGAGATAGATTCGTTATGAGTGCTGAAATGCCGACTGAATTTTCTTTGTCAAACAGTTCGCCGAAGAAGTTGCCCGAACTGTTGGCTCCGGTCGGTAATTTTGAAACCTTTATGGCGGCTCTTGACGCCGGGGCCGATGCGGTCTATCTCGGGCTGAAAAAATTCTCGGCCCGAGCCCGGGCTGAAAATTTCACCATTTCCGATCTTGAATTGATGACCCTCTATGCCCATCAGCGCGGGGTCAAACTTTATGTTGCCTTAAATACCCTGATTCGCAATGATGAGCTTGACGAGATTTACCGAACTCTTAATGAGCTCTCCCGTATCAAGGTCGATGCGGTCATTGTCCAGGATCTTGGTTTGGTTAATATCTTACGCCGTGATTTCCCTGAGCTCTCCGTCCATATCTCAACCCAGTTGGCGATTCATAATGCGGCTGGCGCCAATTGGTTGGCGACTGAAGGTTGTAAGCGGGTGGTGTTAGGACGCGAACTCTCGTTGGCAGAGATTGAGGAAGTGGCAAAAAAGAGCTCTATCGAGCTCGAACTTTTTGTTTTCGGGGCGTTATGTGTTTCGGTTGCCGGGCTTTGTCAGTTCAGCAGTTTCTTCGGCGGTCAGAGTGCTAATCGGGGACGTTGTAGTCAGCCCTGTCGGCGACCTTATCGTCATGCCGGGGAGGAGGGTAATTTTTTCTCACCGGCTGATTTTAGTGGGCTTGATTTTCTGCCGGAGCTCGTGCGTTTAGGCATTACTTCCTGTAAAATTGAAGGTCGCATGAAGGGCTCGCAATATGTCTCGGTTGTGGTTGGGGTTTTTCGTCGTGCCCTTGATGAGATTAAAAACAGTGGCGAGTTGGCTCCAAAAAGTCGAAAGGCCTTTGCCGAGGAGCTTAAAGAGGCCTATGCCCGGCCCACGACGTCGGCGAATTTGTCGGGGCGTTATCCCGCAACGATTATCGAACCGCAACGAGCCGCGACCATCGGGGCGGTGGTCGGTAAAATTCGTCGGGTTAATCGAGAGGGCCGGGACGGTAAAAAATGGCGGATTTTACTGCGTTCGAGCCGCGAGCCGGCTTCCGGTGATCGGCTAAAGGTTATTTCTCAGGGTAAGGATGGTCGTGATAACTCCTTTACACTAAAGGATGGTTTTCGGATTGAAAAGAAACGGGCGGCCAAAAGTGGTGGGCTGATTGTCAGTTTGCCGGTGCCTTTTGCCTGTCAGGTTGGTGATCTTTTAGTTAAGGTCGGCAGTCGTGATCAGTATGGTCGTCGGGGTGGAGCCTGGTTTCGGCGGCAGATCGAAGAGGCGGTCGGGGATCAGATTAAAGGGCGGGTTGCCAAACCGCAACGACCTCGGCGTTATTTGGCGGCAAAACGGCTTCCTTTTGCTATCGGGGCGGGAGAAAAAGCAAAAGCCGGAGTTGGCCGAAAAGAGTCTTTATGGTTAATCAAACTGGCTGATTTATCTGTTGCTCAACCTTTTTTGCAACGTCGCGGCTGGCGCGTAGCGCTCGATCTTAATGGCAGGTTGACGGCTTCGGTAGCGGGTCGTGAACGGGATCTTTTTCACCGTCATCCTGAGCTTGAGTGGTCTTTGCCGCCACTCAGGTATCCCCGTCAAAAAGGGCCTCTGGAGGAAATCGTTAAGCGGCTGGCTCAAGCCGGATTTCGCCGTTTTCATCTTAACGGCCTGGATCAGCTTGACCTCTTTTCCGATTTGGCCCCAGGCTTGGCGGCTTTCAAACTGGCGACCGGTCCTTTTCTCCACGCCGCTAATCAAGAGGCTATCGACTTTTATGCGGAGCAGGGTTTTTTGCTGGTTCATCTAACCCCTGAACTTGACGAAACCACCATCAACTCTTTGCAGGCGGTTTCAGGCCTTGAATTGGGCTTGACGGTCTTTAGTTTTGTTCCTCTTTTTTTGACTAGGGTGCCGCTGCCGCAGAAACGTCGCAACGAAAATTTTCTTTCTCGTCGTCGTGAAGAGATTATGGTCATTAAACGTGATGGCCTCAGCGCTTTGGTTAGTTCCACCCCTTTCTCTCTTATCGCTGTTCTCGAGCGTTTGCACAATCCGGCAATCTCACTAAAAATTGTCGACCTCACCTGGACCCCTGATTCTTCGGTTGCCCGCCGTTTTCTTAATCCCCATCGCTTGCATCTCGATGATCTTGCCGTTTCGACCTACAATTTTTGTGAACAGTGGTCTTAAGGCCATCAATAGCCATGAAAGTACACAATAAAACCGAAAAAAACCTTTCCTGTTGAGTCGTTTGCAATCTATTTTATATCTCCTTCATCCTTTAACCTACATTCTTCACACTTTTTTCTCTCTCCCCCCTTGATTTTTCATTTGAGCGTTAGTATATTCTCGTTTGTTAGCACTCCGATGTCCTGAGTGCTAAAGACTTTGTAAGTCAGGTTGCCGGAGTTGGCAGCCTTATTTTACACTTGTTAATAATCTCAAAAAACACCTATCAGGAGGAACAACGATGAATATCAGACCCTTACAGGATCGGATCATTGTCAAACGGCTCGAAGAGGAAGATAAAACCGCAGGCGGAATCATTATTCCCGATGCAGCTAAAGAGAAACCGATGCAGGGTGAAGTTATGGCTGTCGGTAACGGCAAAGTGACTGAAGACGGCAAGGTTCTGCCGCTTGACGTTAAGGTCGGCGACAAGATTCTTTTCGGTAAATATGCCGGTACCGAAGTAAAACTGGATGGTGAAGACTATCTCATCATGCGTGAAGATGACGTTCTCGGCGTACTTGCCTAACATTTTTTAAGCTACATAATGAAAAGGGTTCTTCTCTGAACTCTATAATAAATTTTGGAGGTTGATTTACGATGGCTGCAAAAGAGATTAAATTTGATCAGGAAGCCCGTCAGGCGATCCTGAATGGTATCAATATTCTGGCCGATGCGGTCAAGGTTACCCTTGGACCAAAAGGTCGTAACGTTATTATCGATAAATCTTTCGGTTCTCCGACGATCACCAAAGATGGTGTTTCGGTTGCCAAAGAGATTGAACTTGACGACAAGTTTGAGAATATTGGGGCTCAGTTGGTTAAAGAGGTTGCCAGCAAAACCAGTGACGTTGCTGGTGACGGTACAACTACGGCTACAGTTTTGGCTCAGGCTATCTATCGTGAAGGTTCCAAGATGGTTGCCGCTGGTGCCAATCCGATGGAACTCAAACGTGGTATCGATATGGCTGTAAGCAAAATGGTTGAGGCTCTTGAAGAGTTGTCAAATCCGACGACGACCCATAAAGATATCGCTCAGGTTGGGATTATCTCCGCCAATGGCGATAGCACGATCGGTAACATCATTGCCGAAGCCATGGATAAGGTTGGTAAAGAGGGTGTGATTACGGTCGAAGAAGCCAAATCGATGGAGACCTCTCTTGAAGTGGTTGAAGGCATGCAGTTTGATCGCGGCTACCTCTCTCCTTACTTCGTTACCGATACTGAGAAGATGATTGCCGAGCTTGAGAATCCTTACATTCTCATTCACGACAAAAAGATCAGCAACATGAAAGATTTGCTGCCTATTTTAGAGCAGATTGCCAAGATGAGTCGGCCTTTCTTGATGATTGCCGAAGATATCGATGGCGAAGCCTTGGCTACCCTGGTCGTTAACAAACTGCGTGGTACGTTAAACTGCGTGGCCGTTAAAGCCCCGGGTTTTGGCGATCGTCGTAAAGCGATGCTCGAAGATATCGCCGTCCTCACCGGTGGTCAGGTGATTTCCGAAGAGATCGGTTTAAAACTCGAATCCGCTTCCCTGGAAGATCTTGGTGAAGCCAAACGGATTCACATCGACAAAGACAACACCACGATCGTTGATGGTGCCGGTTCTCAGGATTTGATCCAGGGCCGGGTCAAACAGCTTCGGGCCCAGGTTGAAGAGACGACCTCCGAGTACGATCGTGAAAAACTTCAGGAGCGTCTAGCCAAACTGATTGGTGGTGTAGCCGTTATTAATGTTGGTGCGGCAACCGAGACTGAAATGAAAGAGAAGAAAGACCGGGTTGAGGACGCTCTCAATGCAACCCGTGCTGCGGTTGAGGAAGGGATTGTTCCTGGGGGTGGGGTGGCTCTGTTGCGCGCTAGCACCAGCTTGGATGATATGGGTGAAATGACCCATGACGAGAAGATGGGTGTCAATATTATTCGTCGCGCCATCGAAGAGCCTCTGCGCCAGATTGTTAACAATGCCGGCCAGGAAGGTTCGGTTGTGGTTGAACGTCTCAAACATGAGAAAGGCGCCTTCGGTTTCAACGCTGCGATCGGCGAATATGCTGACCTGATTGAAGCCGGTGTTATCGATCCGACCAAGGTTGTCCGTATTGCTCTGCAGAATGCGGCCAGTATCTCTGGTTTGATGATCACCACCGAAGCGATCATCGCTGAAAAACCGGAAAGTGACGCTGGTGGCGGCATGGCTGGTGGCGGCGGAATGCCTGGTGGTATGGGCGGCATGGGCGGCATGATGTAAGCTTGTAAAAGTTTACGATCCAATCCAGCTATTGCTCTTAAGTAAAGTCAAAACCCGCAAACGGAAATACACCGTTTGCGGGTTTTTTAGTTTTTCTATTCCGGGGACACGTCTATTCCGGGGACACCTTACTTAATTCAGTCGAATTAAGTAAGGTGTCCCCGGAATAGACGGTGGCGAATTTTGTTCGCTGTGAGCGGAGCGAGGAAGTACTTCTGGGGTGTGCCCACTTCGAATGGTACACGGCTCCGCCCGGCTCGGGCTTGCATCCTGCCTGGAGCAATGTCCCCGCATCGAGACAGTTCGAGGAGGCACCTGGATAGACTTCTTTTGGTCTGGTAAAAAGTTGCTATAATAAACAATTTACGTTACTATCCGATAAATCCATGCCCTGATCATTGCCGACAGTGGTGGTCAGGAGTATTATTTGCAACGTGATGGTGAAGGTTGGCAAAGCCGCAGCCGTGATCCTTTGATGCCCTCGTAAAAAGTCACGGGATGGCTAAGTAAAAATTTCGATATACAAGATGTTGTGGTTTTTCAGGCGCGAGACCATACATGTAGTATGTCGAGTGCCTGAAAAACCACAACAGCGCAGTAGATCGGACTT
>DAOVTG010000015.1 GCA_030633185.1 Deltaproteobacteria bacterium | reverse complement strand
AAGTCCGATCTACTGCGCTGTTGTGGTTTTTCAGGCACTCGACATACTACATGTATGGTCTCGCGCCTGAAAAACCACAACATCTTGTATATCGAAATTTTTACTTAGCCATCCCGTGACTTTTTACGAGGGCATCAAAGGTGTCCGGTTAGGGTGGTGCATTTAACATGTTCCGGGGTTTTTGGTCATTTCCTTCTGCTTCTTATGAAAAATTTCTTGATTTTCTAAGTTCGCTTCGCCAAAATTGCTGAACTCGCTCGTGCCTCGCTCAAACAGCAGCAATTTTTTTGGCTTCGCTTCACTAAGAAAATACTACGAAATTTTTCAAGACTCTCCAGAAAACGACCAAATACCCCTCTGAGCAAGGTTGGAACCAAACGCTTCTAGAAATATCTTAAAGGTTGATCGCGTCGTAGCTAACACAAAAAAGAACAGTTTGGCAACGGTTTTTGACATTAAACAAGAGCTGTCTGCAAACATCCGGGATTGGGGTCATTGCTGGTATAAGGTGCCCCAGCACCCCAGCTTTGACCCCGTTAATGTGGGCGAAGCAAAGTTCGTCGCTATTTGCAGCATCTTTATGGTAAATATAATGAAAAATATGGAATTATTATGAAAATAAAAACGGTTGAATTTATTAAAAGTGCGGCGGAGTTTTCTCAGGCACCGTTTGACGGGCGGCCCCATCTGGCGATTGCAGGTCGTTCGAATGTGGGGAAATCGACCCTGATCAACTATCTTCTCAACCGTCGTTCTCTGGCTCGGACCAGCGGAAAACCTGGTCATACCCGGCTTCTGAATTTTTTTCTGGTTAACAACGCCTTCTATCTGGTCGATTTGCCGGGTTATGGTTATGCGGCGGTGGATCGTAAAACCAAGGGCGATTGGGGGCCGATGGTGCATGACTATCTTGAGGGTCATGAGGATATTAAAGCGCTTTTGCTGCTCATGGATCTTCGCCGGAAACCGGAAAAAGAGGAAGATCGCCTGATGTCCTGGCTTAATGAATACGGCCTGCCGTTTTTCCCGGTTTTGACCAAGATCGATAAACTCAAACCCCAGGCCCGGGCGAAAAAACTACGTCTCTGGCGTGAGCAACTCCAGGAAGAGGTTCATGGCGAACTTTTTCCGGTCTCCGCCCTGAATAAATCTGGACGTGAAGCGTTGTGGGACAAAGTTGCCCCGCTGCTTACGGAAGCACCGGATGATGAAGATGAAGTATAATGGCAAAAATAATGGGTCGTAAAGAAGATAACGGTTTAAGCTTGGAAAAAGGGGCCGTCCGTAAAAATTGGGGCGGGCGTTTTCCGCTTGCGTTGGGTTACCCCAACAGTTATGCCCTGGCTTTGTGCAACCTTGGTTTTCAGACTATCTATCATCTTTTAAACCGGGATCCGCGAGTAGTTGCCGAGCGTTTTTATCTACCCGAGAAGTTGACGAGTGGGTCGCAATTCGAGGCATCTCCCGCGCTTCTGACTCAAGAGAGCCGCCGCCCGGTAGCCGAAACCGGCGTGATTATCTTCTCCATCTCATTTGAGCGTGATTATCTCAACCTGGTGACCTTGTTGGAGCAGGCAGGCCTGGCACCGCTGGCCAAAGATCGGACAAAAGATCAACCTCTGGTTTTGGTTGGCGGGGTTACCACTTTCATTAATCCGCTGCCTCTTTTTCCTTTAGTTGATGGTTTTTTACTCGGAGAAGGGGAGACGCAGATTCCCCTCTTGATTGATGCTTTAATTGAAAACCAGGATCGAGATCGTCAAAATCTGCTGGGGAAATTGGCCCAAGTGCCCGGTTTTTTGTTGGCTGATTTTCCAGCCAAGCAAAATATCACGTTGCCTCGGGCCGAGGTTAATGATTTTGTTCCGCGTACCTTTATTGCAGGGGCCGGAACCCAGGTTTTTGCCGACACTCTTTTGGTCGAAGTAAATCGCGGCTGTCCCCGGGGTTGCCGTTTTTGCGCCGCCGGTTTTGTCTATCGTCCTTTTCGTAATCGATCTCTGGATTGTGTAAAGCAAGCGATTCGGGATGGATTCGGGCTCGGTTTAAAAAAAGTCGGTCTCGTGGGCTCGGCTTTGGGTGACTATCCCGATCTCATCAGCCTCTGCTCGTGGCTGGTTGAGGAGGGATTTTTATTCAGTTTCTCCTCTTTAAGGATCGACACGATTGATGATCGTCTGCTTGAACTGTTGCAGGCCGGCGGCGTAAAGTCGGTTACAATTGCCCCGGAGGCGGGGTCGGAGCGTTTACGCCGGGCTTTGCACAAAGGTTTGTCTGAGGAGGTTATCCTGGCCCAGGCGGCGCGCATGGCGGCGGCCGGGATTGGCCGTCTGAAACTCTATTTTCTGATCGGTCTGCCGCAAGAGACGCAAGCTGATATTGAGGCTATTGTCGAGCTCGTTAAAGAGATAAAAAAAGTGATGCTGGCGGCTCGCTCCCGGCCTCAACTCAATATCGCCTTGAACGTCAGTATCAACCCTTTTGTGCCCAAACCCCACACGCCGATGCAGTGGGCTCCGTTTGCCCTGATCAATGAATTAAAGAAAAAACAGAAATTTCTCGCCCGTGAACTGCGCCGCCCCGGTGGCATCGAGATTGAGATGGAGAGTCCCGTAAATGCCGCCTGGCAGGCTCTGCTCAGTCGTGGAGGGCCGGAACTGGCACCCATTTTAATCGACCTTGCCACCCACTCAGGCGGTCAGACCAGCTACCTGAAAAAAATATTGTCCGAAAACAGCGAAAAACTTGCCACCCTGGATCCCACCTCGCCTCTACCCTGGGATTTTATCTCTCAAACCACATCCCCAGACTATCTAATGCGCGAATATCGTAAATATCTGTCCGCATCTAAATTTTGCCATGAAGCTGACAGGTAGATGTGGTGATAAATCTCCTGTATGTATGTATGTATGTATGTATGGCGTATCTTTTTCGCGAGCAGATAAAGTTTCTGCGTAAGTGAAATTATTGCTTATATATGAAAAGTTTCTTGTATGTCTGAAGGTTTAGTATTGACAATGGTATAACAATGAGCCATACTATTATAATGGTAATCATTATTGATAAGGAGGCTCACTATGGCTAGCAGCGTCAAAACAGCCATATCGATACAAGAAGAACTGTTTAAAGAGGTGAATAAGTTAGCGAGCGAGCTCCAGGTTTCGAGGAGTAAGTTGTTTGTCATGGCGGTTCAAGAGTTTATAAAAAAAAGGGAGAATCAAAATCTACGTTCTCAAATAAACAACGCTTTTAGTGACTTGGCAGACTCTGAAGAGGTTAAAGTTCATGAGAAAATGCGAGAAAAGCAGCGCAAAAATCTTGAGAAAGAGCCATGGTAATTAAGCAGGGGGAGATCTATGGGGTAGATCTCGGAGAGCCGAGCGGCTCAGAACCGGGATATCGACATCCACATATTGTCATTCAAAACAACCTGTTTAATTCGAGTAAAATTAATACGGTTGTAATTTGTTCTCTTACTTCCAATTTGAAAAGGGGGTTATCGCCCGGCAATGTCGTATTAAAAAAAGGCGAAGCCAATCTTTCCCAAAAGAGCGTTGTAAATATTACTCAAATTTACACCGTAGACAAAAACGATCTTTGCGAAAAAATAGGCAAAGTTAACGATGAAAGGATCAAAGAGATACTTTCGGGAATCCAATTGCTGACTGAGTCGAGAGAGTTATAGTAATGAAAAGTTCTTATCCCGAGTTTAATTGGAAGATCATTATATTACTTCTGAGTGTGATTTCTTGGGATCGCAGAGCATGGTTTAGTTTTCCCCAACAAACTATCGGTATCTCTGAAAAGTAATGGTTGAAAAGATTAGGCATCAATTTTAATTGCTTGGTAAGACTCGATACTTCAAGTTTGATAGCGGCCTGTTGCAGCATCAATGTAAAGCGATCGACTGCTTTTTTGTGCAAACCTTTACCGTTATAAGACCAGCGGAAAGGGTGTGCAAGTAAAGTATTCCACGTCTCCATGAAGGAGTCAAAACTTTCTTTAAGTTCTTCAACCGAGCCGTAAGATTCATTTAACACTTTTTTATTCATGATACCAAACCAAAATTCTACAAGATTGAGCCATGAACCATGGTATGGAGTGAAATGAATGACAATTCGTTTGTCTGAAGACTTCAGCCACTCAACACGTTTTTCCAGGTTGTTTAATTCGTTCTCATCCGACAAGTACCGATAGTTTTGAGCTCTGCAGAATTTTAGACTTGTTTGTCTTCTACCTTGACAACGGCTATGGCCATTGTTACTTTAGCCCCGTTAGCACTCACTGTAGTTGAGTGTCGGCGGGGTTTTGTTTTTTTGAGACTTTTTAAAGGGCAAACAGGGCTCTGTGCAGTTTTTAGGTTGAGGTTTTATGGAAGCTTTGTCGGCTAGGCATATCAAGGTGTTGAAGGCTGTGGTGGAAGACTATATCCACAGTGGTGAACCGGTTGGTTCTCGATCCTTGTCGCGGAGCCCGCGGTTTCAGCTCAGTCCCGCTACCTTACGTAATGTGATGGCGGATCTGGAAGATTGTGGTTTTCTCTGCCAGCCGCACACTTCGGCCGGTCGCATCCCGACAGATCTGGGTTTTCGCTTTTACGTGAACAATCTGCCGGCTTTTGCCTCAGTTTCACCCGAGGCCCGCCGGCAGGTTCGGGATCGCTTGGAAGTGCCGGGCGGCCGTCTTGAGGAGATCCTGCAGGATGGGGTTTTTACCTTGGCCCAGTTGACGCCATATGTCGGGGTTGTGAGCCTGCCCGATTTCCGGCAAATGGTGGTTCGGCATATCCGTTTTGTGAAGCTTCATGAACGTCGTATCCTGACCGTTATTGTTTCGGTTTCGGGAGCCGTTCAGAATGTTCTTTTTGAGTCTGAAACGGTTTTGTCGCAGGATCAACTTAATAGTTTTTCCAATTATCTCAATGCCCTTCTCGGAAGCCTGACCTTGAATGGTATCAAACGCAAGGTATTGCAGGAGATGGCAAGTGATAAACAGGGCTACGATGAGCTCTTTGCCCAGGTGTTGGCTTTAAGCCGCAGTTTTTTCGCTCAAGATCCGGATCAGCGGAGTGATGTCATGCTCGATGGCAAACTCAATCTGCTTGAACATCCCGAATTTTCCGATATCGAGCGCATGAAAGAGATTTTTAAAGCTTTTGAAGAGAAGGGTTCTATCCTGAAAATTTTGGACGGGGCCTTAGGTGGTGAACAGTTGCGGGTGATTATCGGAGCCGAGAGCTGTTGTCGGGAAATGCGCCATTGCTCTCTGGTGACGGCTGAATATGGGCGTGAGGGTCGGACGCTGGGTCGGGTCGGGGTGATCGGGCCGACCCGGATGGATTACTCCCGCATTATTCCATTAGTAAATTATATCGCCGATGCCATGAGCCGGCGCTTGCAAGGATAAGGAAAAACCATGGTCAAGATTCCTGTACGAAAAAAAGATAAAAAGAGAGTAAATCAGAAGGGAACTGGCTCGAAGCAGACAAAAGTTGAAAATGATTCTCTTGGTTCCACTGATGAACCGGGGCAAGAGTCTGAAGCTTCTGACTGTGATCAGCCAGCTGACAACGATGAGATTTCGGTTATGAAAAATAAAATTGAAGAGCTGGAAGCAGAAGTCGATGGCCTGCAGAAGATCAATGTCTCCCTGCAGGAACAGATGCTCAGAGTGCGAGCCGAAGCGGAAAACTTTCGCAAAAGGATGCAGCGTGAAAAAGATGAGTTTGCCCGTTTTGCCCGAGAGGGTTTTGTCCGCGACCTGCTGCCGGTTAAAGATAACCTGGAGCGGGCCCTGATTCATGCCGGAGATGATCCGATGACGATTGTTGACGGTGTGAAGTTGACTCTGGAGCAGTTTGATTCGATTTTCAAGGCCATGGGGGTCGAATGTTTTGAGTCTCTGGGAACCCCTTTCGACCCGGCCCTTCATCAAGCTATGAGCCAGGTTGAGAGCGATGAACACAAGCCCAATACAGTAGTCGATGAGCTCCAGAGAGGTTATCAGTTGAATGGTCGTCTTCTGCGTCCGGCTATGGTAACGGTTGCCAAGGCAAAATCAGCTAAAAAGGGTTGATTTTCGGCACTGTCATACCTAGATTGAGACTCAATTGATAATTATGGAAAACCTGAATAGTCATAAATATGATAAGGAGAAAATTATGGGAAAGATAATCGGTATCGATTTGGGAACGACCAATTCATGTGTCAGTGTAATGGAAGGTGGCGAAGCTAAAGTTATCGCCAATGTGGAAGGGGTGCGGACAACTCCCTCGGTTATCGCTTTTACCGATAGCGGTGAACGTCTGGTGGGACAGTTGGCCAAGCGGCAGGCGGTCACCAATCCCACCGATACGATCTTTGCGGCTAAACGTCTTATCGGTCGTAAGTTTGTGGCACCTCAGGTGCAGCAGATGAAAAAGAAGACTCCTTTTGAGATTGTAGAGGCGAAAAATGGTGACGCCTGGGTCAAGATCAAGGGTAAAGAGTATAGCCCGGCTGAGATTTCAGCCATGACTCTGCAGAAGATGAAGAAGACGGCAGAGGACTATCTCGGAGAACCGGTAACCGAGGCCGTAATTACGGTGCCAGCCTATTTTAACGACAGCCAGCGTCAGGCCACCAAAGATGCCGGTAAAATCGCTGGTTTCGAGGTTAAAAGAATCATTAATGAGCCGACCGCTGCGGCCCTGGCCTATGGTGCGGATAAGAAAAAAGAGGGGAAAATTGCGGTCTTCGATCTCGGCGGCGGTACTTTCGATATCTCGATTCTTGAGCTTGGCGACGGGGTTTTTGAGGTCAACGCGACCAATGGTGATACCTTTCTTGGTGGCGAAGATTTTGATGAGCGGATAATCGACTATATTGCTGATGAGTTTCGTAAAAGCGACGCCATTGACCTGCGTAACGATAAAATGGCTCTGCAGCGTCTTAAAGAGGCGGGTGAGAAGGCCAAATGCGAGCTCTCCACCTCGATGGAGACCGATATCAACCTGCCTTTTATCACGGCTGACGCTTCCGGACCCAAGCATCTTAACGTTAAATTGACCCGGGCAACCCTTGAGAGTCTGGTTGCCGATTTGGTTGATCGAGTGGTCGGTCCCTGCCGGACGGCATTAAAGGATGCCGGAGTTTCAACTTCTGATCTCAGCGAAGTAATTTTGGTCGGCGGGATGACCCGGATGCCGCGGATTCAGGAGAAGGTTAAGGAGATCTTTGGCCGGGAGCCCAGCAAGGGGGTCAACCCGGATGAAGTTGTATCTGTTGGAGCCGCGATTCAGGGCGGTGTTTTGCAGGGTGATGTCAAGGATGTTCTGTTGCTCGATGTGACGCCGCTCTCTTTAGGGATTGAGACCCTGGGTGGAGTTTGTACCAAACTGATCGAAAAGAATTCGACAATTCCGACGAAAAAAAGTCAGACTTTTACAACTGCGGCCGATAACCAGCCGGCGGTCAGTATAGTTGTGCTTCAGGGTGAGCGTGAGATGTCGGCTGACAATAAACGTCTGGCCCAGTTTGAGCTGGTCGGGATTCCGGCGGCCCCGCGCGGAGTTCCGCAGATTGAGGTGAGTTTTGATATTGATGCCAACGGCATTGTCCATGTCTCGGCCAAAGATATGGCGACCGGCAAAGAGCAGTCGGTTGAGATCAAAGCCTCCAGTGGTTTAAGTGAAGCTGAAATTGAACAGATGATCAAGGATGCCGAAGCCCATGCCGATGAGGATCATAAAAAACGCGAGCTCATCGACGTGCGCAACCAGGCCGACGGAACTATCTATCAGACCGAAAAGAGCCTTAAGGAGATGGGTGAAAAAGTACCGGCGGAGGATCGCTCCAATATTGAAGCTGCTCTTAATCAGGTAAAAACGGTCAAGGATGGTGATGATATCGAGGTTATCAAGAAGGCTCTTGATGGCTTGCAACAGGTCTCCCATAAGTTAGCCGAAGCCATGTATGCCGAAAACCCGGCCGGAGCGGATGGTGCGGCCGGTGGGCCGGCTCCGGAAGCGGATCCGGCGGACGATGATGTCGTTGACGCTGATTTTGAAGAGGTTAAGGACGATAAGTAATGGAAATGGCTGCCAACTTTGGGGTTCGGTAGCTGATTGTATAAGGTTCCAGGTGCGGCGCAAAGTGAGAGCTTCGACCGCACCTGGTTTTTTAGTTTTTGAGTTACCAGGAGTTTGCAGGCGTGGCTGAAAAAAGAGACTATTATGATGTGTTGCAGCTTCATCGTAACGCTTCCGAAACCGAGATAAAAAAGGCTTATCGCAAAATGGCTTTTAAATATCATCCGGATCAGAACTCCAATGACCCCCAGGCCGAAGCCAAGTTCAAAGAGCTCAGTGAGGCCTATGGAGTTTTGTCGGATGGACAGAAACGGGCACTTTATGACCAGTATGGCCATGCCGGTCTGCAGCAGCAGGGCGGGGCTGGTGGTGATTTTGGCGGCTTCGGGGATATCTTTGGTGATCTTTTTGGTGAAGTCTTCGGGGCTTCCGGTGGTCGGCGACGTTCGGCCGGGAGGGCCGGCGAGAGTTTACGTTATAATTTGGAGATAGCTTTTGACGAGGCGATCTTCGGAACCCAGGCTAAGATTAAGATTCCCCGCCATATTACCTGTGGTCTCTGTCAAGGGACAGGCCTTGAAGCTGGAGCCCAGCCGGAGGTCTGCCAGACCTGTAAAGGGCAGGGTCAGGTGCGCTACCAGCAGGGTTTTTTCAGTGTCAGCCAGGCTTGCCCGACTTGTCGGGGTGAGGGCTCGATTATTAAAAATCCCTGTAAGAAGTGTGATGGTTCAGGCCGTCTGCGTGAAGAGAAGAGCCTTTCAGTGAAAATTCCGGCCGGAGTCGAAACCGGAACCCGCCTTAAACTGATTGGTGAAGGCGGGGCCGGCAGCAAAGGTGGCCCTCCGGGCGATCTCTATGTTGTTATTCAGGTAAAAGAGCACTCCTTCTTTCATCGTCGAGGCAACGATATTTATTGCCAGGTGCCGTTAAGTTTTGCCCGGGCTGCGCTGGGAGCTGATCTGGAAGTCGAGACTCTGGAGGGTAAAGAGACGATTTCGGTTGTTGCCGGAGCCCAATCGGGTGACCTTTTCTATCTGCGAGGTAAGGGGGCTCAGCATCTTAATGGTTATGGGCGTGGTGATCAAATTTTGGAGTTGGTAGTTATAACCCCGAAAAAACTTAGCCCCCGGCAGCGTGAACTCTTTGAAGAGCTGGCTCGTGAAGAGGGTGATGAGTCTACGCACGAGAATAAGAGTTTTTTTTCCAAAGTCCGAGATATGTTAGATTGATGACAAAGTAAAACGTTCATCTGCGTCGTTACCCTAAACCTTCGTCATTGCGGCGTACTTAATGTACGCCTCATTCCTCAGGTTTAGGGTGCCTAGCATCTAAACATTTTACTTTGCCATCAAAATTGATGACAAAGAAATATTTATGTGTACGGTATTACTTGCTTATAGAACGATTAAAGGTTGGCCGTTGGTGGTGGCCAATAATCGGGATGAATTTTTTCATCGTCGGGCGCTTCCTCCCAGGGTCTACAGCTCGGTCAAAAATGATGGTCGGCGTTGGTTGGCCTCATATGATTTGAGTGGCGGCGGTAGTTGGTGGGGGTATAATAATCGGGGTCTGATGGTTTGCTTGACAAACCGCTGGATCGAGAGTGATTACAAAGAGGGCTGTCGTTCGCGTGGACAGCTGGTGCTTGATCTTCTGGGTAGTGATGATCCAGACGGAGCTCGGGCCGATCTCGTTGAAATTTGTGCCGGGGCCTCTTTTAATCCGTTTAATTTGATTGTGGTCTCTCGGGAGAAAGGTTTTTTTTCTTCCAATTTTCCGCAGCTTCTTTTTTCTTCTCTGTTGCCGGGATATCATTATCTTGGTAACGGTTTACTGGATGCCTGCACGAGTGTGAAAGCGCATAGTGCCCGGCGGCTTTTTGCCGAGCTCTCCGGGAAAAAATCGCTGGAGCAGACCTTGGCTTGTTTTCGTAAAGCTTTGCGCACTCCTTTTCCGCAGGATGATATTCCTCCCCAGGGTTTTAATGTAAATTTTGATGGTTACGGAACTACTTCATCATTGTCTCTGGCTGCTGCTGAGAGCGGGCCGACGAATTTGATTTTCCACTATTGCAACGCCAACCCGCTCCACGACGTGTATCAGGATTACTCTTTGCTGGCTCATCTTTTATAAGGGTGGGCGGTATTTTTTCTTGCTTTTTTCCAGCGTCTTAACATATAAGCATTTTTGCTTTTTTAAGAAGATTTTGATTCCGGCTGAGTCGGACTATAGGTAGAGGTTATTAGATGTTACGAATGATGCGGAGAAACGCCAAGTCTTGGGTCGTTAAATTTGTTTTTGGGGTAATTATTGTTGTCTTTTCATTCTGGGGCGTCGGCAGTATGAAGGCCAAACAGATGACGGTGGCGGCTACGGTCAATGGTAAAAGTATTGAGCGTAAAACCCTGGAAAACTCGTTTCGGGATCTCTGGCGTCGCTATCAGGAACAGGAGCAGGGTAAATTTAATCCCGATGAGGCCCGTAGCCTGCAGATCAAGCAGGAGGCTCTCAATGGTTTGGTTGATCGTTTGCTCTTGACCGATCAGGCGGCGCTTTTGGGCTTGACGGTTGGTGAGGATGAGTTGCGTCAACGGATCGCCTCGCTACCGGCATTCCAGCAGGATGGTCGTTTTGATCAGGAGGCTTATCGACGGGCCTTGAGTTATAACCGAATGACTCCGGCTCAGTTTGAGGCCGGTTTTCAGGAGGATATCCTTCTTGAAAAAGTGCGTATAGTGGTCGGTGATGGTGCCAAGATTCTGCCGGAGGAGGTCGATATCCTTTTGCACCAGCAGCGTGAAGAGATAGCTGTTGACCTGTTGGAAGTGGCTCCGGCCGATTATCAGTCCTCTGTGGTGGTTGATGATGCTGGCCTGGAGAAATTTTTTAATGAAAAGCAGGAGAGTTATCGGGTTCCTGAACAGCGTAAGATCGCTGCGCTGGTTATTGATCGTGCCAAGTTACTCAAGAATATAGTTGTCAGTGATACTCAAATTTCAGAGAATTACCAGAAAAATCTGGAAAAATTCAAAGTCAAAGAGCAGCTCCATGCACGTCATATTCTGATCATGGTGGCCGAAGATGGAACCCCTGAAGAGGTTGAAAAAGCAAAGGCCGAGATCGAGGCGGTTCTGGTTGAAGTAAAAGCGGGTGGTGATTTTGCCGAATTGGCCAAAACCCATTCCCAAGGGCCTTCGAGTACTAAGGGCGGCGATCTTGGTTGGTTTGGTCGTGGTGCCATGGTCAAACCTTTTGAAGATGCGGTCTTTGCTCTGGAGTCCGGCAGCGTCAGTGAACCGGTGCGAACTCAGTTTGGTTTTCATCTGATAAAGTGCGAAGAGTATAAGGCGGCTCAGACCAAAAAACTTGTCGAGGTCAAGACTGATATCAAGAAGAGTTTACGCTCTAAGGCTTTTCCGGATGCGCTTAAAAAGAGTTTCGAAGAGATAACCGTAGCCCTGGCTGAAGCTGATCAGAATGCTTTTGTCGAGCAGGCTCGTAAGCTTGGTTATCTCGTGGTGGAGACCGGTTATTTTAGGCAAAAAGGCGGCCTGGTTCCTGATATTGGTAAAGATCAGGTTCTGATTGATGAAACCTTCAAAACCGAGGTCGGCAAGACGGCAAAAGTGTTAAACCCTTCTCGTAACAGTTATTACTTTATGGTAACCGAGAAAAAAGAGAGTTATCTGCCCGAACTCGCTGAAGCCCGGAAGGCGGTGGAAAAAGCTTATCGTCTTAAATTGGCGAAAGTCGAGGTCAAAAAGATCAGTGAAAAAGTGGCTTCAGCTCTCAAGGGGGGGCAATCTTTTGATGAGGTGGCTGCCGGAATCGATACCAAATTGATTGATAGCGGCTTTTTTGTTCGCGGGCGTGGGGCTATTCCCAAGCTTGGCAATGATCTTCAATTGAGCCGGCGGCTTTTTGCTTTAACCATCGGGGAGACGACTGCCGCTCTGCAATACCGGGATAGCTTTTTCTTTGCCCGTCTGCAAGAGCGTCGCCTGGAGCTCGGTGATGATGGAGAGCAACAGAAAGAGGATATCCTGCAGCGTTTAATCCAGTATAAACGTTATCGGATGATGAATGAGTTTGTTCAGGCTCTGCGCCAGGATGCTGAAATAAAGGTGATGGCCGGAGTTTTAGATTAAGCTGAAATAAAAAGATTGACAGGTTCTGGGGGTCATGGTATCAAGGCCGCTCGAAATCGATAAGATGGGGCTGTAGCTCAGCTGGGAGAGCGCTTGTCTGGCAGACAAGAGGTCGACGGTTCGATCCCGTTCAGCTCCACCAATCACAAAAAAAGCAGGCACTTGCATTGTACGCAGGTGCCTGCTTTTTAGTTCGGCACGTAATATGCAGATATCTACCGGACTTTGTTGCAGAACAGGCCGGGTGCCCGATGACGGTTGCAATTCGGTTTTGTCCGGGGGGTTGTCGTTACGGGTTTATTACTTCTCAAAGGAGATAAATATGAGGATTATAAAAAAGAAAAATAGTGGGGAGATCGGCAGTAACGAAGTTGCGGAACTGCTTGATACCAGCCCTGATAATGTGAACTACATGGCCAGAAAAGGGATTTTACCAGGTCATAAAGATAAGAAATTCTGGCGATTTAATAAGCGGGTGGTAGTCCGTTGGATCAAGTCCCGTAAACTGATTGAGGCGTGATTATTCTTGCTGCGGTTGAAAAATAGGTAACTATTTAGGTGCCCTCTTCAAACTGTCTTGATGCGGGGACAGACCTTAAGGCAGGGCTTTAGCCCGAGCCGGGCTGAGCTTGCGCCTGAGCATAGCGAAGAAGTGCCCTTGGGGTATCCGTCTTCGAAGTGGGCAAAGCAATGTTTGCCGCTATCCGCTGGAGCTTTATGGTGGACACTTAATTAGTAACTAAAAATGAATTAATTGTGGCAGGAAACGATGTTTTGGTGGTGAAAAGTTGTCTGTTTAGTTTTTCAAGAAAGCAACGCTTCGTTTTTCCGACCAGTATAGATTGTTGCGATTAAAAGAGACAAAGCCGACATGACCGCCATGTTTTGGGGTTTCCAGGGAAACATAGGGATTGGCGGCACTTTCACGGAAAGGATAACAGGCTGGTGCCAGAAAGGGGTCGTCTAAAGCACTGACCAGCAGGGTTGGCACTTGGATGCTCTTGATAAATTGTTTGGAACTGCTTTGTCGCCAGTAATCATCGGCGTCGACAAAACCATGCAGCGGGGCGGTGTAGCGATTGTCAAAGTCGTAAAAATTTTTGATCGTTGAATAGTCACGATCATCAAAAAGGCCGGGGAAGGTGACTTTCTTGGCCTTTATCTTTTCGTGTAGAAGGCGCAGAAACCGTTCCATATAGATTTGGTTGGTCGGTTTTCCAATTTGCTCACTGCCCGCCTTGAGATCACAGGGCACAGAAAAAACAATACATTTTTTTATGCGTAGGTCGACTGTACTATCTTTGTGCCCCAGGTAGATCAGTGAAATGTTGCCTCCCATACTGAAGCCTATAAGGTTGATTTCCCGGTACTCGCAGTGCTGGAAAACATGTTCGATAACCGTTTCCAGATCTTTGTAAGAACCGCTGTGGTAGAGTTGCGGCTGACGGTTGATGGTGCCGCCGCAACCGCGAAAATTCCAGGCCAGAGCGTCAAAACCGGCATCGGTTACTGCTTTTACCATGCCTTTAACGTAGGCCCTTGAAGAATTACCTTCCAAGCCATGTGAAATAATGGTAAGTCGGTCTGATTTCCCGGACATCCAATCGAGATCAAGAAAGTCGTCATCGGGGGTTATGATGCGCTCTCTTCTATAGTGAACCCCGCCCACCTTGCGAAAGATGGTGGGGTAAATGGATTGCAGGTGGCCGTTACGAAAAAAAAGGGGTGCTTGATAGTCAGTCATGGCCAAAACTTCTAGCATGGAATGTCATCTTTTTCAATTAATTAGCGGCCCATACCGGAGTCATTTCTTTATCGCTGGTAAGAAAGGATCAGGAAATTGACTTACAAACCGATAATCGTTGTCAGTCGTTGTCTGGGCTTTGCCGTCTGTCGTTGGAACGGAGCGACTATTGAAAATAACTTGGTTAAGCATTTAGGCAAGCAGGTTGAATATATAACTGTTTGTCCGGAGTGTGAAATCGGGCTTGGCGTGCCGCGCCAACCGATCCTTATGGTGCAAAAAGATAGTGTTGTGGCTCTGGTGCAACCGGCGACCGGGGCTGATCTGAGCAGCCGGATGGTCACTTTTTCTCATAATTTTCTTGATTCTCTCGATCGGGTTGATGGCTTTATTCTGAAATGTAAATCTCCATCCTGTGGAGTTGCCGACGTTCCGATTTATGCCGATCCGGACGACGAGCAGCCTGTTGAAAAAGGCCCGGGTTTTTTTGCCCGGGCCGTCCTTGAACGCTTTTCCGATGCTCTCATAGAAGATGAGGGTTGCCTGGAAGATCTCAGCCGTCGCCAAAAATGGTTGACAGCGATCTCAAAATGGTCAAAACCTTTTTAGCCACAAGACCTCAAACTGACTCACGTTGTACCAAGATATTCGCCGATTACGTAGATGATGTATCCCTCTTTCATGTTTTCCTCCAGTCGGTTAAAGGTTAATGTCTATGTCGTATCGAAAGATTTTGCTTATCGGGTTTCAGGTTTTGATTTTATCAATTCCTTCCCTTACTGTTTGTTCCCATCCCCACGTTTTTCTCTATAGTACGGTCAAAGTCGTATTTGATGAAAAAGGTCTGGTCGGGGTGCAGGTTAATTGGGTCTTTGACGAGATGTTCAGCAGTATGATGATTCTTGACTTTGATAAAAACCGTAACCGGCGGTTTGAGCCGGCTGAAATCGAAAGTCTCAAAAATGGGGCTTTTAAAAACCTGCGGAAATTTGACTATTTCATGCACATAAAAATTGATGGCAAGTCGTTCAAAGTGAAATATGTAAAAGATTTTTCCGCCGAAATTACTGATAACAAAATGATTTACCGGTTCTTTGTCCCCTGCCATGTTCGAGCCGAAGAGAGCTCTAAGGAAGTTAGGTTATCTATTTATGATGCTACTTTTTACAGTAGTGTTTTTTTAGAAAAAAATCCCGTTACCTATGAGAACCGACACGCGTATGAAGTTGAACACACAGTCGAAAAGAATAAAGAGGAAGCTTACTATTACGGCCAGGTCTATCCCGAGGAGATTATTCTGAAATTCAGGCGAAAAAATGGCTAGATTATTGATCTCTTTGCTGATTCTTTTTCCCTTGATTTGTGGTTCGGTTGTCGTCAAGGCCCAAAACCCTTTTCTTTCCCCCAAAAATTCCCCTCAAAGTTCCTCTAAAAGTTTTCAGCCGGTTCAGCATCCTTCGGCCCCGCAAGGTTCATTTTTAACTAAAATTACACTGTGGCAGCTGCAACTCAAAGAAAAAATGACGGTTCTGGTTAGGCGGGCTAAAACAACCGAGAGTATTACTCCATGGTTGACTTTGTTGATGCTCGCCTTCGGATATGGTGCGCTTCACGCCGCCGGGCCTGGACATGGCAAAGCGGTGGCCATTTCCTTTATTTCGTCTCGAAACGCGTCTCTCGCCGCCGGGTTGCTGTTTGGTAGTATGATCGCTTTTTGCCACGGGTTTTCAGGGATAATTTGTGTTCTCGGGATATACTATTTTCTTGAAGGGGGTATTGGCGGGTCGTTGGGTACCGTTTCCCACGTAACTCAGACCGTGAGTTATAGTCTGATCGCCCTTTTGGGGTTTGGAATTTTTGTAAAAAACAGCTATTCACTGCTCTTTAAGCCCAAGCTCATGCCCGAAGCCGACTCGGGCGCTCCGGGTGCCCCGGCCAATGATGCAAAAGAATCAAAGTTGGCGTTCGTTCTTTGGGCGCTGACGGTCGGTGTGGTTCCCTGCCCGGGTGTCATAATGGTGTTGTTGTTCTGTCTTTCGCTCAACCTGCTGGGTCTGGGTTTATGGTTAGCGGTTTTTATCTCCTTAGGAATGGCAACGACAATTTCGTTGGTTGTGGTCTCCGTCGTTCTTGGAAGAGGGCTCTCTTTAAGAAGCGTTTCCGAGAAGCGGGTCGCAATAGTCGAAAAGGTGCTTGGCGTTGTCTCCGGTATGGTGATCACGGCTTTGGGCTTGCTCTTTTTAACAATGACCTAACCCGGCAAAACCGGAACCAAACAGGAATTTCCTAATTCATTTCAAGGCCTTTCGTGACAATTTGAGACTATGTATAAATTATTGTTTTGATTGATAAAATCTTGACGATCTGAAAATTTGGTGCTATATGGAGCCCCTAGGAAAAAGAAAAACAGATCTTTTTAACAATTTTTAAAGAGGTGAATGACATGTACAAAATTGATCCCGAAGAGTGTACTGCTTGTGGTTCCTGTATGGAAGAATGTCCCGAAGATGCAATTACCGAAGGCGATGATTTCTACACAATAACCGACGCCTGTATTGATTGTGGTTCTTGTATGGAAGCTTGTCCGGTGGATGCCATCTCCGAAGGCTAATGGAGTCGCACCCCAAGGGCACTTCCTGCGGGGCGTAAAAAGTTCTGATATCCTGCGTTGTTGTGGCTTTCCACACCCTCGACATACTAAGTGTATGGTCTCGCGTCTGAAAACCCGCAACCTCTTGTCTATCGAATTTTTTACTTAGCCATTACATGGTTTTAGAGGTCAAGGAGGGTTGCCGCCCTCCTTGACCTTTTTTGTAACTTAACTCTTTTTTTAAAATTCCAGAGCCATCCGCAACGTAACCGTATCGGCATTGTCGCCGGTTCCGCCATCCTTTTCATCATAATCTTCATCATGGGCGTACTCTACAACCAGAGAGAGTCCATCAGCCAGGCCTACACCGAAACTGCCGAGATAACGTTCTTCGGGTAGTTCAAGAGCCAGGGCTTCATCGCTGCCCTGGTAGGCTAGGGCGATAACGGTTTCATGGCCGGAGATTTCGAAAGTATAGCCCAGTTCGATATTCCAGGTTTTCGGTTCGGCCCCAGATCCTTTGAAATTAAGTTCAGAAACCTCGAATTCATCTGTTGCACCAAGATATTCGCCGATCAGAGTCAGGCCCTGCCAGAAAAAAATGGCATGGGCGGTGACTCCGGCGACGTAATTCTTGATATCTCCCGGGAGGGCATCTGTCAATCCATCGGAATCAGCAATACTATTAATCCAGCCCGCCCCGATATCAAAGTTGAAAGTCTCATTTTCAAAAGCATAGCCTGCATTAAGGCCGAAGCATTTGATCTCGTCATCATCTCTATTTTCATTAATATCTCCGTTAAAGGCGTACGCGCTGGCATGCAGACCGTTGAAATCAATGCCTAAAATGACAGCGCTTTCCCGGCTTTCGCCAAGCCCCAGAGTCAGAGGGTCGGAGATCATATGGCTTTCAAAGTTACCAAATGGTAGATAGAGCTTTCCGATCTGTAGATAGAGCGGAAAATGTTCGGTATTGCCGAGAAGGATATAGGCTTCATCAAGATCGACCGGTTCGGTGTCATCCTCTTCCCAGAGGAGCAGAATATGGGCTTTGACATACTTGTGCAGGTCAATGTCGATATCTAAGGTTATGGTGGCCAAGACAATATCACTCTCGTTGTTATCGTTATAATCTTCGCTAAAACCGATTTCGACTTCGACTACGCCGCCGATTCTGAGGTGCTTGCCAATTAATTTCAGGCTTTCGCTAAAAGGGGCGAGCTGTTCATGGTTAGCGTGAGTCTTTTCGAGGTTTTCCTCCTGTTCTTGCAGGTGCTCGCGGTTGCCGTCAATGTCTCTTTTGTGTTTGCTGATGTGTTGGACATTTGTTTCAATTTCCTGGCGCTGGCTGTTCAACTGTTTCTGCCGGTCGTTAAGTTGTTGTTCAAGGATGTTGATTCTGCTCTGTAACTCCTGAGGGTCAAGAGGGTCGCTGGCCAAAGTTACAGTTGCAAAGAGCAGCAGACTGATTAAAATTAGGGGTAGGGTTATAGTTTTTTTCATGGGGTATCTCCTCTTGCTTATTAAGGTCCACATAGTTAGGCCAGGCTAACTACGTGGACAAAAAAATATACCCATGATGTTGGGTACTAAATAACACTCCCTAGTTAGCCGCACCTAACTAGGGGGGCTAAATAGGATAATTAAACAAGTTTGTCAAGAAATTTTATGCAGGTTTATTCAAGAATAATATTTTCATGTAATCTGTAACGATGAAATCGCTCACTTCCAAAATCAAAGGGGGCCGTGCTTTTAAGCACGGCCCCCTTTGATTAACTAATGCAAGATCTAAGAGATCTTATTTATACCAGTTGTGGTCGTATTTTTCGACAAGGTCTTCGATCCAGGAGTGAGAGTAGAGAACATCGCCCGTCAGGCACTTGATACTGCGGTAGTATGCTTGCAATTCGGCACCCAAGCTGCTGGCATCAACATCGCCTCCATCCATCAAGGTTTTGGTGAGCTCTTCAACTGCAGGAATCTTGCCTTGGCATAGGGCCATCATCTCGCTATCGTAAGCATCAACGATCGAAGAGTAGATGCCCAGATACATAAGCATGGTTTGGTAGCCACGGTTTAAGTAGGGGCGCAGTTCAGTCGGGGTCCCGTTGGAGATGTTAGAGAGACCACAGGTTGATTTGGCACCCGGAGCAAAGTCAGGGATCAAGGGCAGGAACTCCTGGAAGGAGGCAACCTGGCCTGGATCAACACAGATCGGCAGGACGATCGGGTCGATAAACATACGTTCGGCCGGGATATCATATTCCAGTGCTTTGCCGTAAATTTCAGCCGCACACATGCCGCGCTCGTTAACATCCCGGGGAATTCCCTCATCACTCAAGGTCAGGGCGACAAAGCTGCAACCATATTTCTTGACTAAAGGCATACGATCATCGAGGCTCGCCGGTTGGGCCGAGATCGAGTTGAGGATACATCTTTCAGGGGTTTTAGAAGCCTTAAGGCCGGCTTCAATGGCCACACTATTGGTGGAGTCGAGAGCCAAAGGCAGATCGGAAACTTCTTCAATAGTTTTGACCAGCCAAGCCATCATCTCGTCTCCGCCTTTTCGGGCTGGTCCGAGATTTAGATCCTGGATGTCACCACCGGCTTCTTGCTGTTCAATTGCCATCTTCTGAATCGGTTTGGGATCACGTTCTTTGATCGCCGGGCCGATGGTTTTGGACATAATGTTAATACTTTCAGGTATGGTAAGACATGTTACTGCCATATCGTCCTCCGTAAAACTGTTTTTGGTTGAATTTTAAAAGGATAAATAAGATTGACGCGGGAGGATATCTTTCTACCCGCGCCAATCTAAAAAAGGTTATTTTTTACTGGCCTTTCAGGAAAGCCGGAATGTCGGAGGCTTCACGGGTGCCGATAACAACTTCCCACTCAGTTCCCAACTCCTCCTGGAATTCACCGGAGATCTGGGCGACGTAACCCGGAATGATGATCTTGTTGTGACTGATCTTCTCTTTCATGCCGCTCTTTTTGACGAAAGGAGCCATGGCGTCAGCGACGAATTTACCGGCTGACCATGCGGTCAGAACCGACATACCTTCAACGTCCATGATCAGTAACCAGGTCGGAACCCGGCTGGCTTCGATCTCGGCGGCGACAATAAAATAGGTCAGAGCAAAGTTGGTGGTGATAATAACCGGAGAATCGGAACCCGGTTTATTGATTTCGTAAATGCCTTCGTCCATAAGCATCGGGCGTTGCGGATCGGTGTAGAGGTTGAGGCGCTGAACCAGAAGCGGCAACATACGCTCTTTGTCAATATCACTCATGATGATGATGCTGGCATATTTGGCGATTGCAACTGTGGCCAGCATCGCTTCTTTGTACGGATCATCAGTCATGTCGCAGATAACTTCAATCGTCGGGAAACCGAGATCGCGGTTTTTCGCTTTCAAAGCGGCCCGGCGAACCTGGTTTTCGTTGTAGAACATCGATTTCACATCGGTAGCACCGGTGTCAAGAACGATTTCTTTAACGCCTGCAGCAGCAATTTTAGCGGTGAAGTTGGAAACTTCTTCAACCGAAGCGCCTTTGGCGACAATAGATGCGCCATTGGCTTTGGCGATTTCAGCGACCTTTTCAAAATTGTCGGCGGTTGCGGCATAGAGCAGAGCGCCTTTGCCGTTAGCGGCTTTGGCACCAGCTTCGAGAGCGTCAAGGTTGTCACTCATCAAAATCAGGCCTTTTTCGGTAGCGCCCAAAGCTTTGGTGACCAAAGCTGCAAACTTACCGGCGTCTCTGCTGCTGTTGCGGATTGCCAGAAGGTCGGCTGAGAGGGTCAAACCAACGCGGTCGAAAGTAACCGTATTAAGGTTGTTGATCTTGGCATCGACTTCAGCATCGTCCATTTCGTCGGTGACGAGACAAGCGATCGCGGTCGGATTCATAAAAGTTTTTTCATGACGGTAGAAGACGAGCTCTTCACCAACTTTTTTCTCGCCAATTTTGACGCCGCGAATCGGAGGGGCAGAAGCTTCGCTTAAAGTAGCTTTGGCTTCATCCGAGACGTAGGGGCATTTATCGAGTTCAGCTTTACCACCAGCCAGAGCCATGGCGAAAGCCAGACAGGTCGGGCTGCCACACTCTTTACAGTTGGTCTTGGGGAGCAACTTAAAGATTTGGATTCCAGTGAGTCCCATAGTAAGACTTCTCCTTTTGTGTCTGTCCCCAACATCGTGTTTCGCCACGTACTT
>DAOVTG010000157.1 GCA_030633185.1 Deltaproteobacteria bacterium | reverse complement strand
TTTTTCCTAAGATGTAAATATGATGAACTCGTAAAAAGTCAAGGGATGGCTAAGTAAAAATTTCGATAGACAAGATGTTGTGGTTCTCCAGGCGCGAGACCATACATGTAGTATGTCAAGTGTCTGGAAAACCGACAACGCCCGAAGGAAGTGCCCTTGGGGTGCAACGCAGGATATCGGAACTTTTTACGACGCCATCAAATATACCGCTCGACAGGCGGTCAATAACGGTTTTTAATGCAACCACACAGAGAAGGAGTAGAAGTATGAAATCCAGATGGTATGTAGCGGTAATTATGGCGTCTATTTTGGCACTGGCTTTTGCCAGCCCGGCTATGGCTAAAAAGATTTACAAGTTTGGCGGTGGTCCGGCTGGTGGTACTTTTCAGTTTATGGCAGGCGGCATCAGTACTTATACTCCGGTCAAAACAATCAAGGAGTTCAAGGTTCTGGCAGGCGCTTCTGCGGGTTCAGTGGAAAACCTGCGTTCGGTCAATTCCGGCAAATATGCCATGGGTGTAGTCTATTCCGGTCACGTCTACATGGGACTTAACGGAATGATGAAAAACGATCCCAAAAAATATGAAGATGTTCTTGGCGTAGCCTACTTCTACGGGGCTCCGGCCCAATTGGTGGTTCGGGCTGGCTCCGGCATCAAGAGCTGTAAAGATCTGGTTGGCAAAAAAGTCGGCGTTGGTAATGCCGGATCCGGAGCTTTTGCTAATTGTGAAATGTTTTTTTCCGCCCTGGGGATCTGGGACAAGATCGAGCGTAATGCCATGGGCTACAACGATGCGGCTACCGCCTTCGGTAACAATCAGCTTGATGCCTTCTGGCTCTTTACCGCTTTCCCCAGTGGAGCGGTAATCATGGCCGCCCAAACCAATGATATTGCCATGATCGATCTACAGGCTGATGCTGATAGTATTGGTTTCTTTGACAAATATCCCTATTTCTCCAAATTGACCGTACCGGCCAACACCTACAAAGGGGTAACCACGGCGAGCCCGTCATTCCAGGATTCAGCTCTCTGGGTGGCAAACTCCAAAATTCCTGCGGATGTTGTCTACACCCTGCTCTCCAAGATTTTTACGGATGAAGGGCTGGCCCATATGCGCAACGTGAAAAAGACAGCCAAAGCCATGAGTGTTAAAGATGGTATTAAAGGTATTGTTACTCCTCTCCATCCCGGAGCCATTAAGTTCTGGAAGGAAAAAGGAATTCTCAAGTAATTTGACGTAGAGACTACGGCACGGCAACCGATCAAGGTTGCCGTGCCCTTTTTTTGTCGATATGATACTGGTTTTTCTCCGAGAGGCAGTTAACTGTACCTTTCGGTTCTCTTTTACCAACGACGTTTAGTAACTTACAGGTTATTTACTTGCGGGCAACGCCCGCGTTAGAGGGATTTAGAGGTGATTGGAAAACTTAACAAATATGAGAAAGTGGTGTTAGCCGTTCTTTCCGTCTTTCTGGTTCTCTTCTACTCCTATTCGGCCGTCCTTAGACCTATGGCCACCCAGTATCACCGGGGTATTTATGTAATTGTCACCTACATCCTGGTGTTTCTGCTCTATAAATCAAAATCACCACTTTTTCGACTGGTTGACTACCTGCTGATATTTACCAGCATCTGTTGCATCGGTTACTGGATGTACAACTTTGAGCTGATCAACTACCGTACCGGAGCTGAAACCACGATGGATATGTGGGTCGCGGTGGTTGGCGTGCTGATCGGCATTGAAGTAGCCCGCCGGGTCTTAGGTTACGCCTTTGTCGCCATCAGCATCCTGATGCTCCTCTATGGAGTATATGGTGCCCATGTCCCGGATATGTTTGCCCACCCGGGTGAACCGTTTCATTATCTGTGCGTCACCATCTACTATAAAAGTGACGGGGTTTTTGGCATCATGGCCAATGTCCTGGCCACCTATGTCCTCTTGTTTGTTCTGTTTGGGGCTTTTCTGCTCAAGTGCGGAGCTCAGAAATTCTTTATTGATTTCCCTATGGCCGCAGTTGGTCACAAAATCGGCGGCCCCGGCAAAGTTGCAGTCATCGCCAGCGGTCTTTTTGGTTCAATCTCCGGCAGTGCCATCGCCAATACGGTGTCGACCGGAGCCTTCACCATTCCATTGATGAAAAAAGCCGGCTTTAAACCCCACATAGCCGGAGGTATTGAACCAGCAGCCTCTATCGGCGGGATGTTCATGCCGCCGATCATGGGAGCCGGTGGTTTTATTATGGCAGAATTAACCGGGGTGCCATATTCTAAAATTATGTTGGTGGCCATCTTCCCGGCGATCATGTATTTTTTCAGCGTTTTTGTCATGATTCATTACCATGCCAAGCTGCATAATATCGTTGGCGAAAAACAGGATGTCAAGGCCAGTGAAATCTTAAAGAAAGAGTGGTTTTACGTCATGCCCCTGGTGGTTATTACGATCCTCATGCTAAAGGGCTACTCGGCCGGCTACTCGGCCATTGTCGGCCTGGTAAGCTGTATTATCATCAGCTGGTTTCGCAAAGAAACCCGAATCGGTTGGCGGGGATTTGTCGAAGCCGCTATTGATGGTACCGACAGCAGCCTGAAAATCGGAGCCACCGTGGGCGTAATCGGTATTATTATCGGGGTTCTGACTTCCACCGGCCTGGTTCTGACCTTTGCCGACATCATGATCACCATGGCCGGAGGATCGCTGGTTATGACCATTGCCCTCATTGCCTTGGCGTCTCTGATTCTCGGGATGGGGGTGCCGGTGACCGCAGCCTACCTGATCACCGCAGTCGTAGCCGTGCCGCCTTTGACCCATTTGGGAGTAAACCCAATTGCCGCACATATGATTGTCTACTGGCTCTCTCAAGATTCAAATATTACCCCCCCGGTATGTATTGCCGCTTTTGCCGGAGCGACAATTGCCAAGGCACCTATGTGGAAAACCGCTTTTGCAGCCTTCAAATTTGCCAAGTTCCTCTATCTGGGACCTTTTCTTTTCGGCTTTGTCCCAGGCTTCAGCCTCCAGGGAGACACCTTTGATATCATCAAGGCTTTTGCCATGATCCTATTTGGCACCTGGCTCTACTCCTATATTCTCAGCGGCTACTGGTACTCCCAACTTAAAGGGATGGGGAGTAAAAAGGCAGCTTAACTCCAGGCATAAAATGGCATTATTATAAACCTGACAAAACCTTTATGAAAGAGAAACAAGCCCTTTCACCTTGTCCCTTCTGTTCACCGGAAGAACTGAAGATTATCACCCGCAGCCGGAATTTCTACGTCATTAATGACAACTCACCCGTAACTCCGGAGCACTGCCTGATTATCCCCTACCATCACATCGCCGACCCTCTCGAATTAAACCCTGAAGAGATCACCGAGATCTGGCAGTTAGTTCAAGATATGCGAAAAAAACTGTTGGCCGAGGATCCTTCAATCTCCGGCTTTAACGTCGGTTTCAACAGCGGTTCTGACGCTGGCCAGACGATCTTCCACACCCATATCCACTTGATCCCCAGACGCCGTGGCGATGTCGAAAAACCGCGTGGCGGTATTCGTGGAGTTATCCCGGCCCGACAAAGCTACTGAAACTTTAAACTCTCCTTGCGCTAATTTCAGCGGTCGAACCAAATTTGATTACCTTGGTTAAAGATTTGGCTGACGCCAAAAAACTGACCTCTATCAGAGAAAGAGAAAAAGAACTTCTCTTAAGCCCGGCTCGACCAATTGTCCTGCTTGAAATAATTGGTGGCTGTCCCCAATTTACACATTTTCCCGCAGAGGCGCAGAGAAAGACAAAATAAAATCAGGCTGTTACAATAAGTCAGAAAGTTTATTTACCGCTTGAGAACGGCCATGACTTCAAGGTGGGTAGTACCGGCATACATGTCGTAGGCATTGAGCGAATCTAACGTAAAACCGTTGTCAAAAGCTTTGAGGCGGGCAAGATCACGGGCCAGGGTGGCCGGGTTGCAGCTAATATAGACAAGCTGTGAAGCTCGGCTTTTAACCATTTTTTCGATAATAACCGGTTGCAGGCCGCTGCGCGGAGGATCGACAACCAGGGTATCGAGAGCCTTGGGCAACGCTTTTTTCTCGACCCGACCACTGACTATACGAACATTTTCCAAACCGTTACGGGCCGCGTTGCGGCGGCCTCTGGCGGCGGCAGCATGATCACTTTCATAAACGGTCAGGTTCCGAGCGATAGTCGCCAACGGCAAAGAAAAAGTACCACTACCGCCATAGAGTTCAGACACTTCACGAACATCAACACAATATTGCAGAAGATCACTGATCATCAACCGGGTTATGGCAGGATTTACTTGGGCAAATCCTGATGCGGCCAATTCGAGATCACCGAAACCGTAATTCTCCATCACGGTTTCCGGAATTCCGGGTAGTACCTGAAAATTGCGGCCAACTTTTACAGCCGCCGCAAAGTCTCCACCGGAACTTGCCAGACCGTAACAGGCCGTCGTTTTTTTTGGTAAATCCGGTGACACGGCAAGCTCTTTTAACAAGTTTTTCAAACCCTGAGCTAAAACCAAGCAGTCAGGAACAACCGCCACCTGATGACTGCGGCGGCGCAAAAAACCGAAATCTCCGGTCTCATGATCACTCCGGAAAAGGGCCCGATGCCGGTAATAAAATTCGCTCGGAGCGGCAACCATATTAACTGCCTCCAGAATCCCGGCCCCGGCCAAGACCTGAACCAACATCTCCTTTTTAAGAGCCAGCTGATCACTATAAGAGAGATGGAGCAGATCACAACCGCCACACACTACATAATAAGGACAAGGTACTTTCCGACGCTTAGAACCAGGCTTTACAACCTCCTCCAGACGCCCGATGATATAGCGTTTTTTCTCTTTTTCAATAGTTAGCAGAACCTCATCGCCAACCGCTGTTTGCGGGACAAAGACCGCTTTATCCTGATAAAAACCAAGACCATTTCCCGGTGGCGCATATTTTTCAATAACCAGGGAGATCATTTTTAAGGCGCCACATTTGAAGCCACCAACCGAAACCCGAGAGCGTAGCCGAGATTATCAGGCCGACGCCGATTGCGACTGGCCGAACGTACAAACCGCGGGGGGTTATCCCAGCAGCTGCCACGCGCAATGCGATACGAACCCGAACCAACACCCTGTGGATTTAACTCTGGGCTCTCTTTATAATAGTTTTTGCCGAACCAGTCAGAGCACCACTCCCAGACATTGCCCAGCATATCGTAAAGACCAAAGCTGTTGGGCTGAAAACTACCAACCGGTGCGGTCACCTTAAATCCATCCTCACAATCGTGTATTCTCCATTTTGACCATTCCCGCTGGCCGTCCGGTCGGCCACATTCGCGTAGCGACAGGCTAAAACCGCATCGTCACCCCAATAACGAACCGTGGTCGTCCCGGCCCGACAGGCATACTCCCACTCAACCTCAGTCGGCAAGCGAAATTTTCTCTTGTTTTTGGCCGACAACCATTCAGCATAAGCCACCGCATCTTCCCAGGAGACCTCGACCACCGGCTGATTATCACCATTCAACGAATGCCCTCTGTACAATTTACTGTCATGATCCGACTTAAAACGCCGATACTGGGCGTTCGTCACCTCGTACCGCCCCATCCAGAAACCGTCGACGCAGACCCGGTGACGGGGTAGTTCATCGGCACAATATTTTTCGTACTTATCGCGCCCCATCACTTTGATCAAATCCTCTTTTTCCGCCCCCGTCTGCCCCATCTGGTAACTGCCCCCCGACACCCAGACAAACTCCATAGCGGTCACGGGATCGGTAAAGACTGACTCGGCTGATAACGCTGGAACCGCAACCGGAGCCATGATCAGACTCGACCACAGAAAGTAGAAAAAAGAGATTTGCAAAATACGATTTTTCATTTGTTTAGAACTCTCCAAATTTTCACAAACCTAGATTTTCGAGAAATCAAGCATG
>DAOVTG010000098.1 GCA_030633185.1 Deltaproteobacteria bacterium | reverse complement strand
GTTCGCGAGCAAGTTTCTTGATCTTTTCGGCTATCAGACCGGCCCCTTTGGCCACCACTAACGGAGCCTCGGAACCATCCTTATCATAAAGCAGGGCCACAGCAATATGAGTCGGATTGGTAATCACGACATCGGCTCTCGACACATCCTGCATCATGCGCTGCCGGGCTGCACTCATCTGCATACTGCGAATGCGCGATTTAACCTGCGGATCACCCTCCGCCTGCTTCATTTCATCCTTAACCTCCTGCTTGCTCATCTTCTGATTTTCCATGAAATCCCAGCGCTGATAGAGATAATCAAGAAAAGCAATCAACAACATCAACAATCCGCAACGCCAGAGAATCTGAAAAGCAGCTTGGGCGATAAAGGTAAGAATCATACCCACCGGCTGATTGGTCAAGGTAAAAAAACCGGCAAAATTCTTCCGATAGACACTATAGGCAATAAAGCCGAACATAGTAATTTTAAGGGTTGACTTCACCAACTCAACCAGCGGTTTGAGTGAAAGAAATTTATTCTGAAAACCGGTGATCGGATTAAATTTAGAAAACTTCGGTTTCATCGCCTTCGGGGTTATCTTGAAACCTACCTGCATCAAATTTGCAGCCAGAGCAACAAAAACCAACAACAGCATAAAAGGCATAAGTAGAAAAAACATCTGCCGAAGAGTCAACAGTAAAAGACTATAGAGTGTCGCCGGAGAGATCTCAAGAAACATGGAATATTGAAAAAAATAGCGCATAAATTCGCCCAGCATGGAAAAAAAACGGTCACCGACAAAAGAGAGATAAGCAAGACCGCTGATCAGGATAAAGGCCGATGCGACCTCCTGACTCTTGGCAACCTGCCCCTCCTCCCGGGATTTACCTAGCTTTTTCCCGGTCGCTTTTTCGGTTTTACTCGGATCTTTAGCCATTATCAGCCTCCTCCTGAGGCTCTGAGCAGAAACATAATATCATTAAAAAGAAGTTGGAAAAGCCCCCCGAGCATGGTGGTCAGGTAGGGAAAAGAAAACCCCATCAAAAGCATACCCAAGAGAATTTTCAAGGGCATTCCGATAATAAAGATATTCATCTGCGGCGCGGTTCTGGCCACGACCCCAAGACTTACATCACATAGCAACAGAGCCGCCATCAAGGGTGCGGCAATCTTGATCGCGGTTGAAAAAATCGCCGACGAGTAACGCAGCATCAACTCAAGCAAACCCTCCCCCGGGGTAAAACCGGCCAGCGGAATCAAAGTAAAACTCTCCGCCAAAGCTTTAAAAACCAAGCGATGCGCCCCAAAAGCCAAAAAGAGCAACATTGCCAACATATAATAGAACTGAGAAATCAACGGCACCTGCATACTGGTTACCGGATCGACAACATTGGCCACGGAAAAACTCATCTGAAAACCGATCAGATTACCGCCGGTCTGAACCGCCGCAAAGAGCAAGCTACCAAGCATGCCGACGAGCAAACCGATAACCATCTCCCGGAGTACAGCCAGGGCAATCTCAACCAACTCCCGACTAAAAAGCGGCGTACCGCTAAGCTCGGGAACAATCTTAAAAAAGAGCAGGGCTATCAGCATTGAAAAAGCGGCCTTTAAAGTTCGTGGTACCGCTTGGTTGCTCAAAACCGGGAAAAAAAAGATCAGAGCACTGATCCGGGTCAACAGAAGAAAGAAATGGCCAACATCGGCAACGGTTATGACCGGTAAAAAGTTCATCTTATCCTAGTGAATAACATGGGGAATAGAGACTATAATCCGGGTCGTAAAGTCGACCATATACTGAAGCATCCAGGGGAAAAAATAGATGACCGCGAGAAAGACAAAGACGATCTTCGGCACGAAGGTGAGGGTCATCTCCTGAATCGAAGTTATCGTCTGGAAAATACTAACTAAAAGTCCAACCGCCAGGCCGGTACCGAGCATCGGCGCACAGATCATCAAAGTCGTCTCCATCGCATTTTTGGCCAGAGACACAACAAATTCCGGAGTCATATTTGGATCCTCACCCTAAAGGCTATCTTGAAAAATTAAAATTCTTGTTCAAGTTCAAGGCAGCCTAAAAACTCTGCATCAACGAACCAACCATCAAACGCCAGCCGTCGGCCATGACAAAGAGAATTAACTTGAACGGCAGCGAGATCATAACCGGTGGCAGCATCATCATACCCATCGACAAGAGGACACTGGCAACCACCATATCAAGCATTAAAAAAGGAATATAGATAAGAAAACCAATCTGGAAAGCGGTTTTCAACTCACTGATAATAAACGATGGTATCAAAACATGGGTCGGGATATCGGCAAAAGTTTGCGGACTCTCGACCTTGGCCATCGAGATAAACATCGCCAGGTCATCCTCATGGGTCTGTTTAAACATAAACTGCCTTAAAGGATCAAGAGCCCGGGTAAAGGCTTCTTCTTGACCAATCTCCTGAGCAATATAGGGTTGAAAAGCGTCCTGATTAATCTGGTTAAAAACCGGATACATGATAAAAAAAGTAAGAAAAAGGCTTAAACCCACCAGCACCTGATTCGGAGGCATGGACTGGGTGCCGACCGCCTGACGAAGAAAGTGAAAGACAATGACCAACCGGGTAAAAGAGGTCATCAAGATCAGAATTGACGGTGCCAGCGCCAGAACCGTCAGCAGAAGCAGCACTTGAATGGCGATTGAGACTTGAGCGGGATCATTTGTGGTACCCATCCCGATCTGCAGGGTCGGAATCGTGACCTCTTGAGCCGCACCGACAAAAGTCGACAGCAAAAACAAAAAAAGAACCGACAACCAGCCGGTCAATAGAGCATTACGTCTCATCCCTGCCGACTCCGATCACCGTTTTTGAGACGATCCTTAATCTGGCTGACCACCTCCTGATAATTCTCCGGCAACTCTTCCGACTTTTCCGACGTAGCAATTGCCGAACGTTGGTAAGATGCAACCGCAACACTCTCCCTTGAGTCCGAAACCGGCGGTTCCCGATCCGCTTTTTCATCCCTTTCCAGAAAACTTTTCAGGTAACCGCCAAACCGCCGGCCACCTGGCGAACTATCCTTAAGCAGGCGCAGCTCCTCGACCTTACCGGGATCTTTGATCGTCGTCAAAACCGTCATCTGTTCACCGGATATACCAACCACCATGACTTCATCAAGCAGTTCAAGCAGCATCACCTGATGTTTAGCGGTAACTGTTTCCACTCCTAAAACCTTGACCAGACCGGAGCCGCCGAAACCTCGGCGACCTCGGCGATAACGTTTCAAAAACAGAGAGAGTACCCAAATAACCAGAGCCAGAAAAACCAGGACAACCAAGCTCCGCAGACCCGACATCAGAAGTGATGGAGCCGGTTCGGAAGTTTTGTCATCTTCGTTTACAACTTCATCATCAGCACCATCGACCCCCTCCAACAACTGTTTAATGCGGGCCATTTTACCACTGTTTCGAGTTTTAAACTGAGCCGCAGGTATCAGGGTTGCGGGTTTGTCTGAATTCTCAGGGGTTGTCCAGGAGTGGTACTCTTTCAAAAGTACGACCTGCAAGGCCGATTTTTTACGCTCTAACGCGAGAAAAGATTTTACCTTGAGAGCCGGATCGCGCTTCTTAAGATACCAGCATAACTTTTGACCATCTCTTTCCACCCCGAAAGCCGTTACCCAATCATCATCAAGGGCGTGTTCCTGGACTTCAGCCTTTAGTCCTGAGGCTGGCAAGACCAGCACCACACGTTCTCCCTGATCGGAAAAAAGAGCGTTAACTTCAGGCACGATTTCATAAGGAATAGTGAAAAGCATCCTCTCAGCGGTTGCCTTGAAACCAAGTTCAGCGGCCCCGGCCGAACTATCGTAGAGATTTCCAATAAACAGAATCCCTGACAACAAGAAGAAAAACCGGGCCCGGCAAATTTTATTAATTAACTTCATATGCCTCAGCTCCTACTTTAGCTGTTCAATTCGTTCGGTAGGACTGATGATATCGGTTAAACGGATACCAAATTTTTCATTGACCACCACCACTTCACCCCGAGCGATCAACTTATTATTAACCAGAACATCGAACGGTTCTCCGGCCAGTTTTTCGAGCTCAATCACCGAGCCCTGACCGAGCTGGAGAAGATCATTGATAATCATCCGAGCCCGCCCGATCTCAACCGAGAGCTGCAGCGGGATATCAAGGATAAAACCGATATTGGCTGGCAACTGCTGACGCTGCTCAACATTAAGAGACGACAGAAGACCGTCATCACTATCTCCTACCCCGCCACCTGAAGCCGCCGCTTTACCCGCCGCCTCATCCTTAATCATATCACGCTGTTCTTCGAGTTCGCCGGCGACATCATCCCAGGAGATATCATCGATTAAATCCTGAGCACTCTGCTCGGGAGCGGGCTTTTCCACTTTCGACTCCGCCTCATGTCCGCCGTCCTCTTCCAGCTCTTTTTTTACCTGATCAAAAAGATCGTCCATCAGGCCACCTCTTACCCTCTTATTCTCTGCTTTAGCATAATCGCCTTGGAACCTTTTGATGTACCCGCAACCGCTCGATATTTAAGACACTTCTCAATATAAACCTGCATCATTTCGGAGGCATCCTGGTGTAAAGGAATAAGATCCCCGACTTTTAAGTCAAGCAACTGACGCGCCGTAATTTCAGTGCTCCCCAAAGTTGCCGAAAGACCAACCTCAACCGCCAACATGCGATTGACTAAACGCCGAAGCCAAGCCACATCAACCTCAAGCCGTTCACTCTGGAAACCGGTATAGAGTTTATTACGCAACGGCTCAACCAACGAATATGGAATACAGACCGTAATCGCCCCGGAAAACTCCTCCATCTCCAAGGTAAAGGTGGAAAGTATTACCACGTCACTGGCTGGCACGATAGTCACAAACTGGGGATTAATCTCTGAACGAATAAAGGAAAAACGGATATCCTCTATCGGACTCCAGGCATCTTCCATACAGACCAGGGACGCTTCTACCACTTTGCGGACAACCCGCTCCTCGATAGCCGTAAAATCGCGCCCCTCAACCTTGACCGTATCACGACCACCACCGCCAAAAAACATATCGATCAGGGAAAAAACCAACTTACTTTCAACAATGACCAGTGCCATCCCCCGCAAAGGCTCCATCTTAAAAAGATGGATACTGGCCGGCACCGGAATTGTTTTAAGAAATTCCCCGAACTTCATCATATCCGAAACCAGAGGGGTAACGTCGATAACCTTGTGCAGCAAGGTCGAGAGCGAAGTCCTGAAGGTTCGGGCAAAACGCTGATTAATGATCTCCAGGGTCGGCATCCGGCCCCGGATAATCCGCTCCTGACTGGTCAGATCATACGATTGAAACTCGTCATCATCAAGCGGCTGATCGGTTTCGGTTTCAACTTCACCGCCACCTACCCCCTGCAACAGAGCATCAATCTCATCCTGTGATAGAACCTGACTCATAAAAAAACCTATGAATTACTGTACGACAAACTCTTCCCAGTAAACCTTAGTCACCTTACCGGTAACCAGGTTGACATTTACCCGTTTGATGATATCCTGGCGCAAAAGAAACTTGCCCTCCATGGTACCGACCTCAACTGCCGTCTTGGAACTTAACAGAGTCAACACGACATCCCTGAGTTGCGCCCGACGTTTATCAATCTCTTCGAGCAGCTCTTCGTTGCTGAGCTCAAGCTTCATCGTCACTTTAAGATAACGCCGCGATTTTTTATCGGCCAGATTGACAACAAACGGCTTTAAGGAAAAAACCGGCAAAATCACGGGCTCCGGCTTCTTGGCGGCTTCGATCTCGGCTAACTCTTCCGCCGTCGGCGGAGGAGTCCGCAACAAAAACCAGTAGGCCCCAAAGCCACCGCCCCCCAACAACAGAACGACGAGAACAATAATGATCAGAAGACCTTTTTTTGATTTTTTGACTTCCGCGCCCTCTTCAACGGCTTCCGTATCCTTATTTTTTGCCACTTTCTTCCTCCCCAAAATATCTCAGCTATTTTCTTCCTCAACCGGCACCCAACCTGGTAAACGGAACACTATTCGGCGATTACGTCGGCGATGTTTGGGGGTATCATTAACGACCACGGCGCGATCAGCACCGTAGGCGGCCAACAAAACCCTTGCACGTTTAATACCGTTCCGCTCCAGAACCGCCGCCAGACGCTCCCCGCGCCAGGCGGCAAGAACATTATTATCGGGAAAACGAGGTGTATGCAGCGGGAAATTATCCGTATAGACCTCGATTTCAATAATCCCGCTCCAGGATCTGAGAAAACCGCCAAACTGGCGTATCGCCCCCTCCCCTCGGGGTTTCAACGTGTCATCAAGAGTGCCGAAAAGCTCGTCACTCATAATTTCCAGCTCCAGGTTACCATCAATCACATCCACCCTGAACAAAGCTTTACCAAGTCTTCTTTCAAGTCCGTCCAGCAGCCGGGAGAGTGGTTCCGAAAGTCTCCTGTAGTAAACCAGATCCCGGCGCTCTAAAATTTCTCTTCGCGACTCCTCAAGCGGAATCACTATGGGAATGGTAGTTCCACGATTAAGTACCCCACTTGATCCCGGACGAGGTCCCCCGAAAACCTCAGTCATCAAACCATGATCAAAAGATGACATCGAAATCAGCAGGACAAAAAAAGTCAACAACAACAAAAGCATATCCGAAAGGGTTACCATCCAGCCCTCGCCGCTCGACGGCAACGCCCGATTCACAAACAGCTTTTTTCGTTGCCCAAAAGACATAAAAATCAGAAAGTAAAGTCACCGACTTTAATCTTTCCCTCCCTTCCATTCTCATCATAAACCGGAACCCCGCCAATCACTCTCAGCAGAAGGTGTTCCCCTGAAGATGGCTCAACAGCAGCCGATACAGGTTCCACAACCCGGCCAAACGCACGAACTACATCCGCCGGCCAACCGCCCCGCAGAACTAGAAATCTATATAAGCGGGCGGCTCGTAAAGCTGCCAAAGGCAGGCCCCCGAGAACACCTGATATTTTTCCGCCAGCCCTTGTATAGTTGAGCAATTCAAAGCGTACCTGACGTAAACCTTTGAGCAAACCGGCAATCTTCAACATCAAAACCTCACCGCCGGGGCTCAAATTTGCGGAGTCCGGAACAAAGAGCAGCCGGTTAGGTAGAGAGATATCAACTCCTTGATCTTCAGCAAAAACCTTAATCTCACTTGTTTTAAGACCGCGGCGCTGCATAAAACTGTTTAATTTGGCCTGCAGATCGGCGGCCCGCTCTTCAACCTGAGATGTATTTAATAGTTGTGCTTCAGGCGTTTTCGGAACCTCGCTCTCCCGACCACCATCAAGAAAACCAAAACTGCCCTGCAATGATCCTATCGCCACCGTTTTTCTACTCTCATCAATCACGGTCATAGAGTAAAACAGAATAAAAAAAGCGATCAGAATGAGACTTAAGGAAGCCATTAAGGGAGCCAAGGTCATGTTTTCCGCGCCATTTGCCAGAGTTGTGGGCAATCCCAGTTTCTTCATCAGCCGCTCCCCCCACCGGAGGCCATAAAGCGCGGGCCTTTACGCCAGGCCGGCGGCAGAAAAGATTCAAGCCGGTATTGCACAACCTGAGGATTGTCGCCACGAGCGATGGCAACAATACCCTCCGCCACCAGTCTTCGCGAAAAAAGTTCACGCTGACTGCGGCGACGCAGTTTCCCCGCCAACGGCAAAAAGATAAAATTTGCCAACACAGCTCCATAAAAAGTGGTCAACAGAGCAATCGCCATAGCGGGTCCGATACTGGCCGGATCATCCATGGTCTGGAGCATCCGCACCAGACCAATCAAGGTGCCGACCAACCCCATGGCCGGAGCAATCGTGCCCATTGTCGTAAAAATATGGGCCCCCAGTTCATGGCGTTCCCGCGTACTTTCCATATCAAGAAACAGAATCTCTTCAATCATTTCAGCTTTCAGCCCATCGACTAAAAGCACCAGACCCTGACGCATGAAAGGGTCGAGAGTGGTATCATTACTACGATTTTCCAGAGCCAGAATACCCTCTTTACGCGACTCCCTCACGAGCTGTACCAAAGTATCAATGTTTTCATTCAGAGGCATCCGGTCTTTAAAGAGAGCATTTTTAAGATAGCTTAGGAGGCTGAAAAACTCACTCAAAGGGTAGTTTATCAGGGTCGCGCCGAAGGTGCCGCCGACAACAATCAACAAGGATGGCGGACTCCAGAAAACCAACACTCCGCCACCTGTCACAATCGCTGCAATGACCAGAGAAAAAGCGGAGATAACCCCTAAAATTGTAGCAAAATCCATTTTATAATCTCAAATTTGAACCAAACTGCCTTAGGTGAACAGTGAACGTTTTTATCGCCAACTATACAGTAATCTGTAAATCTAACCAGCAATGATTATGCCAGCCACTTTCCCAGCCCTGTCTACCACAAAAACACTACCATTAACGACAGAAAAAGAAAATAACTTTTCTCCAAAGATGATGGCGTCGTAAAAAGTCCGATCTACTGCGCTGTTGTGGTTTTTCAGGCACTCGACATACTACATGTATGGTCTCGCGCCTGAAAAACCACAACATCTTGTATATCGAAATTTTTACTTAGCCATCCCGTGACT
>DAOVTG010000147.1 GCA_030633185.1 Deltaproteobacteria bacterium | reverse complement strand
GTTGATGGTGGGAACGTCTGTTTTCTTAAGCGCTACACTTACCGAAAGATTCACTGGCAGCATTGCTGGCAAAAATCACAGGTTCTCCGGGAATATGAAAACCTGAAAAAGATTAAACAAGCTGATCTGGGCTGTGACACGATTGAGATTCTCGCTTATGGAGAGCAACGCCGATACCGGGTTTTGGTCGATGCTTTTCTTTTGAGCCGTGAAGTATGCGGAAGTAAACGACTCTCACTCTTTCTGGGTTCAAACTACGAGCATCCGCAGCGACAACTAGTAATTGAAAAAGTACTTCAGCTCGGACAAAAAATTATCGAAAGCGGTCTGGCAATTACTGACCTCTTTTTTCGTAATATCGTCGTGGTTCCTAAAGATGCCGGCCTCTATCTACTTGACGTACAACGTTGTGACCACAACCGTCGGCGGGCTAAGATGAAAACTTACCCCCAGCTCTGGTCCAATATTCTTTTATTCTGTACTCCGTCAGAGCAGAACCAGGCGGCCGAAATCCTGGGGCCTTACCTACCTTACAGCCTCAATGAACTGGGCACAAAAGCACAGCAATTTATGCATAAAGAGATAAAGCGCAAAACCATTGAATTGGCCTTTACGGCAAGAAATTCTTAACTTCTAACCACAACCTCTAAAGGACTCAAACAATATGGGAAATATCATCGAAAAAATCAACAATCTCTTTAACGATCCCGAACTACGAGGCAAACTGCTCACCTACCGTTGGCCCTTGGTGATTGCCACCCTGATCATTCTCATCCTCCTCATGGAGCCGCAATATTTCTGGCTTGGTCTACTCATCTCGCTGGCCGGTGAAGCCCTCCAGGTCTGGTGTTTTGCATCCTTAAACAAGAAAAAAGAGCTCGCTGCCAAAGGCCCTTACGTCGCCGTCAGAAACCCGATGTATCTTGGACGCTATTTTCTCATTCTGGGGGCGATTGCCATGACCGGAAGTCTCTTTCTGATGGTTCTTTTCAGTATTGTTTACTACTTTTATATGGTCAATCGAGTAGAGAGAGAGGAGCAGGTCTTAGCGGAAATTTTTGGTGAAACCTACCAGGAGTATTGCAGTCGAACCAATCGTTTTCTACCCGTCTGGCAGAGAATTGAGCAAGAGGATATACGCTATTTCAGATGGGATCTATTTTTTAAAAACAATGCCCACTTGAATCTACTTTCGGTAATTGTCGGATACCTGATCGTCTATAGCTGGCTTTTTTAAGAGAGGAATTTCCGATCAACCAACAACTGGAAAGCTTCGCAAGGGCCCCGCGCCGGGCTCTTTTTCGTCTGGCCTGGCCGACCTTGATGGCGACCATGGTTCAAACCATGTACAACCTCGTCGACACCGCCTATATTGGACGCCTTGGAACTGAACCTCTGGCGGCTCTAACTTTCTCTTTTCCCCTCTTTTTCACGCTGGTCTCATTTAATATAGGCATGGGAGTGGGCTTAAACTCCACGGTTTCCCGTCTCCTCGGGGCTGGCGATGAAAAGGAGGCCGCCAATACGGCCCTGCATGGGATAGTCACTTCGCTACTGTGCGCTACTCTCCTCTTTCTGATAGTCGAGATCTTTCTCGATCCCTTACTGACAATTCTCGGAGCCGAAATGGAAGTCCACAAACTGGCGGGCGACTATATGCGGATCATTGCGGTCGGGGTTTTCCTGATGTTTCCGATGTACGCCATCACCAGCATTTTTACAGCCCAAGGCAACACCCTCACGCCAATGAAGATCCAGTTCTTCACCCTTTTTCTCAATTTAGGCCTTGATCCGCTCTTTATCTTCACATTCAAACTCGGCATTAAGGGGGCCGCCATCGCCACCGATATCGCCCTGCTGGCCGGTTTGATTCTGGCAATCTTCTACCTAAAACGCCGTTCTGCCCTGCACCTTGGTCGCAAAGTCTGGCATTTCTCTTTCGCCACTATCAGAAATATCTTTGCCATCGGCCTGCCGGCGAGCTTGACCATGCTCCTGATGGCAATCTACATGATGGGCATCAACCGCCTGATTGCCGGATACGGCACCGACACCGTAGCGGCGTTGGGACTGGTCACCCGGATAGACAGCGCCGTTATTATTCCGATGGTCGCCTTTTCGGTTGCCCTGCTGACCCTGAGTGCCCTTTTTTACGGGGCCGGGCGTATTCAACTGCTTCGTGAGATCATCAATTTTGCGATTTTAGTCAATGTCGGTTTTGCTTTAATTTGTTCTCTTTTTATATTTATCTGGCCCCATTTTTTTCTTCGTTTCTTTACCGACGAAAGCGAACCCCTGCGCCTGGCAGCCTCCTATCTGCGCCTTGAAATATTTAGTTTTCCTTTTATGGCAATTACGATCTCGGCCAACCGTACCCTGCAAGGTTTGGGTTTAAGCTTGCCCGGCCTGGCGATTAACGGTGCCCGACTCTTTGTCGTCGCTTTGCCGCTGGCCGCTATTTTTGTTATCTATCTCGAATGTGATTTTCGCATGGTCGCCATCGCCGGGCTCTGCGGCAGCCTGACTTCAGCCTCCATCGCCAGCTTCTGGCTCAAAAAAACTCTGGCCCGAATTGAATACTCAGACATCCCGTGACTTTTTACGAGGGCATCAAATTTTCTAAAGTATTGACCATTTTGCGTAACTTTTATTTGACAAACTCCCTTCAATTTGTGCTAAGTTGACTCCATCAAGAAAAATCCTACGCAAAACAAATATTTATGGAGCTTGACAAAGGATGGAAATTAAAGAGTTAAAACGAGAAAATGATCTTCTGACAGCCACCCTGAACGGTCGCATGGATGCGATTACGGCAGCCGAGTTTACCAATCAACTTGAAAGTTGGCTTGCGGAGAGCCAAAAGAGCTTCACCATTGATTGCAGTCAGCTTGATTATATCAGCAGTGCCGGCTTACGCGCCATCCTGATAATTGCCAAAAAAGTACGCCTCCTGGATGGCAAACTCCAGCTCGCGGCTCTGCAGGAGAGCGTCCAGACCGTCTTTGAGATCTCCGGCTTTGATAAAATTATTCCGATTTTTGCAAACCTTGATGATGCTGCCGCTCAGTAATAATCGAGAACCAATTGCACCAAATCGATTAGAGTTGCCGGCAAAACTTGAAAACCTACCCCATTTTATGGCTTTCGTCTGCGAACAGGCTCGGCAATTTGATTTCACTGACAAACGGACGCTGGAGATCGAACTGGTTCTCGAAGAAGCCCTGGTCAACGTGATAGAGTATGCCTACCCGACCGCGCAGCCGGGTAGATTAATTCTCCATCTGGAGGGTAAAGCCGACGGCAAATTACACCTTGAGATCAGAGATCGGGGAATCTCGTTCAACCCTCTGGAACGAGCCGCTCCCGACCTCGAAACCGAGCTTATGGAACGGCCGGTCGGCGGTCTCGGAATCTTTCTCATGAAGGAGCTTACCGACGGCCTTTCCTGGCATCGGGAAAACGACGAGAACTGTCTAAGCATCATTTTTGAGCCCCGCCATGCAGATTAGAACATTCTACATTGTTCTGTTTTGTCTGCTGTTAACCTTGAGTCAGATCGCTGAAGCTAAAACAGTCCCTCATAAAACCGCCCCCTTAAAAAAAATCACGTTCATCCCGCAATGGGTGCCCCAAGCCCAGTTTGTCGGTTACTATGTTGCTCAAGAGACCGGTATCTACAAAGAGTACGGCCTTGATGTCGAAATCATCAGCGGCGGCCCGCAACGCTCCTCATCCGACTATCTGAAAAACGGAAAGGCTGATTTTGCCAGTCTCTGGCTGGTTACCGGCCTCGATCTCTGTAATCAGGGAGTTGAGGTCATCAACCTGGCCCAGATTGTTCAACGCAGCGCCCTGATGCTGGTCGCCAAGAAGAGCAGCGACATCCTGAAACCAAGCGATATGGAAGGCCGCAAAGTCGGCCTCTGGGGGCCCCCTTTCGAGATCCAGCCGAAAATCTTTTTCAAACAGTACAATCTAGACGTGGAACCGCTCCAACAATCGTACTCGATCAACCTCTTTTTACGGGATGGCGTCGCCGTCACTTCGGCCATGTGGTATAATGAATACCACACAATTCTTAATGCCGGAATCAACCCGGATGAACTGACCACCTTCTTCTATGCCGATCACAACCTCAACTATCCCGAAGATGGTATCTACGTTCTCAAAGAGACCTGGCAGCAAGAACCGGCCCTTTGCCGAGCCTTTGTTAAAGCCTCATTAAAAGGCTGGCGGCGGGCTTTTGCCGAACCCGAACTCGCCCTGGATATCACCATGCGCAACCTTAAAAAAGAACACGTCATCAGTAACCGCGTCCATCAGAAGTGGATGTTAAACCGGATGCGCGATATCATCTTGCCGGAAAACGGTTCCAAAACTATGGGCCATCTTAACGTTGCAGACTTTCAACGAGTAGCAGACGACCTGAAAGAAAATGGTCTCCTTAAAAAAGCCCCAAACTTTAATGATTTTCATCAACCAGCGGCGGGAGAGTAACCATGAACTGGCTGCGCCGCCGCAAAATTGCTTTTAAATTGAGTTTGCTGGTCTTAAGTGGAGTGACTCTGGTCATCGCCGTTATTTTGACCTTAAACTACAACGTCACCCGGCGCTTGATGATCGAAAAGATCGAGGAGAATGCCTTCAATCTGGCCCAGGCCACCGCCAACCGGATCAACACTCTCCTTAAAGCGGCCGAAAAGATCCCGGCCGGGGTCGCCCTGACGATTACTGAACTGGAACCCGACGATACAGAGCTTGCCTCACTGTTAAAAGCCCGGCTTGAACAAAACTTGGAACTCTACGGCATCGCTGCCGTTTTCGCCCCCACCCCCAAATCTGATCACGATATTGACGCCCCCGGTTTTAACCATCACGAGCTTAACTTTTACTCCCGTTACTACATCCGCAGCTACGACCGTCTCAAAAGCAGTCCCATCAACTACGACTACCGCCCGCACGACTGGTATCAGACCCCCAAAGTACTCGGTCAAGCGATCTGGAGTGAGCCCTATTTCGGCGTCAGCGGGGGCACCGTCATGACCAGCTATTCGTACCCTTTTTACCGGGAAAAGGCTGGTCATAAGAAGTTTGGCGGCATCGTCTGTATCGATTTAAGCCTCAACTGGCTGCACAATGTCGTCTCATCTTTGAAGGTTGGCGAGACCGGTTACGCTTTTCTCATCACCCGCAACGGCACGTTTGTCACCCACCCCGACCTTGATCTGGTTATGAACGAAACCATTTTCAGTGTTGCCGAAGCCCATAACAATCCTCGAGTCCGGGAAATCGGCCGCCGCATGATTGCCGGCGAAAAAGGTTTCACCGCTTTCTCCAGCCTGACCACCAACAAAAAATACTGGATGGCCTACACCCCGCTGCCGGCCAACGGCTGGTCTCTCGGCGTACTTTTCCCGCAAAACGAACTGATGGCTGACATCCAAGCCCTGACCAAAATCATGCTCAGTTTAGGAATCGGCGGTTTTTTCCTGATCATGCTGATCATTCTGCTGATCTCGAAAAAAATCACCAAGCCGCTGTCGGCTTTGGCCAAAAGTGCCGACCAGATCGCAGCCGGCGACCTGGAAACCTCCATCCCGACCCCCAAAACCCCAGAGAGTAATGACGAAGTTGACCGTTTGGCCCTCTCTTTTGCCGAAATGCAACGATCTCTCAAAGAGTACATTAAAAACCTGACTGAAACCACCGCCGCCAAAGAGCGAATCGAGAGTGAACTCAATATCGCCAGCGAAATCCAGATGGGAATCTTGCCGAAGATTTTCCCGCCGCCGTTTCCGACACGATCGGAATTCGACCTCTACGCCACCATGCGACCGGCCCGCGAAGTCGGCGGTGACCTCTACGATTTCTTCATGCTTGATGATCAACATCTCTGTTTTACAGTCGGCGACGTCTCCGGCAAAGGGGTTCCGGCGGCCCTCTTCATGGCAATCACCCAAACCCTGATCAAAACTCATGCTAAGGCCCAATCTCGCCGCTCCAGCGCGGTCACGCTGGAACAGGTCAATAACGATCTCGCCCGAGACAACCCGTCAATGATGTTCGTCACCCTTTTCTTGGGAATTTTCAATATCGTCACCGGTGAACTGGAGTATTGTAATGGCGGTCATAACCCTCCCTACCGGCTCGCCCCGGATCAGAGCGAAACCGTTCAGCCTTTAGCCACCACCGACGACATCGCTTTAGGAGTTATGGAAGATTTCTCTTTCTCAACCAAATACATAACCCTGGCACCTGGAGAAGCCCTTTTCGTCTTCACCGACGGGGTTACAGACGCCATGAACAATCTCGACTAACTCTACACCGAACCCCGCCTTGAATAACACCTG
>DAOVTG010000145.1 GCA_030633185.1 Deltaproteobacteria bacterium | reverse complement strand
AAGTCCGATCTACTGCGCTGTTGTGGTTTTTCAGGCACTCGACATACTACATGTATGGTCTCGCGCCTGAAAAACCACAACATCTTGTATATCGAAATTTTTACTTAGCCATCCCGTGACTTTTTACGAGGGCATCAGATTCTGTCTCAAAATAGCCGGGATTGGGGTCATTGCTGGTACAAGGTGCCCCAGCACCCCGGGCTTCGCTGTGAGCGTAGCGAGGAAGCACTCTTGGGGTGTGACCCCGTTTATGAGAACGAAGCAAAGTTCGTCGCTATTTATTGTAACTTTATGGTGGATATCTGAAGTTATTATTCATCAATCTTTTCGACCCGACACCAAGCCTGTCCCTGATGGAGGCGAAGACGTAGTTGATCACCCACGGCTAGATCTGAACTTTTGCTGACTACCTTATTATTTTCAATTTTTTCAACAACCGAATAGCCCCGAGCCAGTACCGCCAGAGGACTGCCGGCTTTAAGACGGTCACTGTGGGCCGTAATCAACTGCCTTTTTCCGGCTAGAAGATACCGCATCGCCTGTTTGAGCCGCTGCTCCTGAAGATCTATCTCGGCAAAAAGAGGTTTAACCCTAAGCCCGGGCGAAGCCTGCTCAAGGCGATATTCACAGATTTTCAAATTTTGCCGCACCAGACGCAGGCGCGAGAGCATCGCCGTCCCGAACCGGGCTTTAAGTTCGACAAAATTCTGACGACGCAGTAAAACCGTCTCACCGCCACGTTCCAACGCCAGAGCCAACATTTGTAAGCGGCGGCGCTCCTGGGTTATCCGATAACGCCCGATCTGCGCTAAACGCTGATGCAGATGGTGGAGCCGATCAACTATCTCACTGCGATTGGCAATCACCAGCTCGGCTGCCGCCGACGGTGTCGGAGCCCTGAGATCAGCGACAAAATCGGCAATCGTAAAGTCGATCTCATGACCGACCGCACTGATTAAGGGAATCGTCCCGGCGGCAATCGCCCGAGCCACCAGCTCATCATTAAAGGGTTGCAGATCTTCGTAAGAGCCCCCACCCCGTGCCAAAATCACTGTATCTATACGTTCATGCCAATAACGGTTGACACGTTCCAAAGCGGCGACAATCTCGCCGGCCGCCCGCTCACCCTGAACCGTCACCGGCACAACAATTATCTCCACCCCGGCAAAACGCCGCCTGACAACCTGAAGAATATCGTGAACCGCGGCCCCGGTAGCTGAAGTTATCAGAGCCAGGGTTCGAGGCAATTGGGGAATCGTTTTTTTACGTTCCGGTTTGAACAAACCTTCGCGCTCAAGTTTCTCTTTAAGTTTGGTAAAAGCCCGCCACAACTCGCCAACGCCCTGAAGTTCAAGACTGGAAACAATAATTTGATAATCACCGCGGGGCTCATAGAGACTGATGCGCCCGTTGCATAATACCCGGTCACCCTCTTGCGGCTGATACTGTAACGCTGTTCGTTGTCGGCGAAAAAGCACCGCTTTCAACTGGGAACGCTCATCCTTGAGGGTAAAATAGCTGTGCCCCGAAGCCGGAGTTCTGAGTGTTGAAATTTCACCTTCAACCCAAACCGGGGTAAAATTATCCTCCAAAATCAGACGGATATCACCGTTAAGCTGGGAAACACTGTAGACATGACGAGACTCCTCGTCATCATCAAAAGCTCTATCGTCCAGCCAGAATTCATCCGGCAACTGTAATGAAGTCATAGTTGAGTAACTTTGATTAAATTCCAAGTAACTATGCAGACCCATCCGGTCTCGGTTGGGGTCATTGACCACCACCTGATGTAGTCCATCCGAACATCTGAGTCAAGTCTGATGATCTCGTTAAAAATCACGGGATGGCTAAGTAAAACTCACTCTTTTTCCTGAAAAAGCCCGGAACCATTTATTTTTCTTGAATTTTTTCTTTTTCCCTGTTAAACGTATGCCACTTTTGTAAAAATAGCCTACATCTTAAAAATAGAGAGTTAATTAATGTTCAATTCATTCTTTGGTCTCTTCTCCAGAGATCTGGCGATTGACCTTGGCACAGCCAACACCCTGGTTTACGTTGAAGGAAAAGGGATTGTTATCAATGAGCCTTCAGTCGTTGCCGTACAGAGTAATCCAAACGGTACTAAAAGAGTTCTGGCCGTTGGCACTGAAGCCAAACTTATGCTCGGTCGTACACCAGGTAATATTGTTGCCATTCGCCCCATGAAAGATGGGGTCATTGCCGACTTTGAAGTTACGGAGGCGATGCTGCGTCACTTTATTACCGAAGTCCATAAACGTAAAAAATTGGTGCGCCCCCGTTGCGTCATCTGTGTCCCCTCAGGCATCACTCCGGTAGAACGACGGGCCGTCAAAGAATCGGCGGAATCAGCCGGAGCCCGTGAAGTATATCTCATCGAAGAGCCGATGGCGGCCGGCATTGGAGCCGGTTTGCCGATCACCGAACCAACCGGCAACATGGTGGTTGATATTGGCGGGGGAACCACTGAGGTTGCGGTTATCTCGCTGGCTGGCATCGTCTTTTCCCGTTCAGTTCGGGTTGGAGGCGATAAAATAGACGAAGCCATTATTCAATATATTCGCCGAAAATATAATATGTTGATCGGTGAACGTATGGCTGAACAGATAAAAATCGAAATCGGCTCTGCGGCCCCCCTTGATGAACCTGAAACTATGCCCATAAAGGGACGCGATACGGTGGCCGGGGTTCCCAAAATTCTGGAAATCAATTCCGAAGAGGTTCGTGAGGCTCTGACCGAACCGGTCAACGCCATTCTTGATGCAGTTCGGGTTGCCCTCGAACGAACCCCGCCTGAATTGGCTGCCGATATTGTTGATAAGGGAATCATGCTGACCGGCGGCGGTGCCTTATTGCGCAACCTCGACACCCTGATGCGCCAGGAAACCGGATTGCCGATCACCGTGGTTGACGACCCCCTGACCTGCGTTGTTCGGGGCTCCGGCATGGTCTTGGGTAACTTGAAACTTTTACGAGATGTCACCGAAAGCGATTAACATAGAGAGATTGTCATGACCACCTTCAGTCGCCGATTACCATGGTTGCTCAGCCTGACGCTGGTTTTTCTATTCTTTACCCTCTGTGTAAGTTTTGGTCTGCAAAAAGGAGGCAGTCTGGTCAGTATCGCCGAACGGGCGGCCCTGACCATGACCTATCCGATCCAAAAAGGCATTGATCTGGTCTTTACCACCAGCACTAAACTCTTTGACAACTACATAAACCTGATCGGGGTGAAAGAAAAAAACTACCAATTAGGCAAAGATCTGGCTCTCATGGAGCATCGTCTGGCACAGCTTGAGGAAACCCGTCTCGAAAACCTGCGCTTGCACAAACTCCTTAATTTCAAAAAACAGCACGACATCCTGGCCCAAGGCATATCAGCCCACGTTATCGGCCGCCAATCCGACTCTCTCTCGTATCCTGATCATTGATTGCGGATCCAGACAGAGCCTGGAAATCAACAATCCCGTTTTCACCTGCAAAGGGGTTATCGGACGTATCATTGCCTGTGGGCCACAATCGGCCAAAGTCTTGTTACTGGTAGATCGGAGCAGTGCCTGTGATGTCATTATTCAGAGAAATCGTCTGCGCGGAACCTTGCAGGGTACCGGAAACGACTTCTGCCGACTGGCTTATCTTCAGCGAACGGCTGATGTCAAAGTTGGTGACCGGCTGATCACCTCCGGTCTCGATAACATCTTCCCCAAGGGCTTAACAGTCGGCACCGTGGTTGCGAGCACGGGAAATCACCACGGATTCAGCCAGTTGATCAAGGTAGAACCAAAATTTGATCTCGACACTATCGAGGAGGTCTATGTCATCCCCTCGCTACCAGACCCTTAAAAAAACAATGAATACCCTGGCCTTTTTTTCACCACTATTTTTCACTTTTGCAGCTTTCATCTTGACCGCCATTGAGTCAAGTTTCTTCCCGAACCTTGGCGTGCCGGCCACTTTTATACCTGATCTTAATCTAGTACTCATTATTTTTCTTACCTCACGACCACTGGGTGGGCGAGCTCTACTGGCTGCCGCTGGCATCTCCTTGACAACTTCCCTCTTCAGCAGCACCCCCGGCATCCTGCAACCTCTAATTTTCTTTTCCATCTTTCTTATCGGCTGTCGTCTCAATCAAACCATTTTCATGAACCATATCTTCCCCCAGGCTGTTTTTGCCGGCATCGGTAAATTTCTCCTAACCCTTTTTACAGGATTTTCGATGGGCCTTTCTCCACTTTCTCCAGACATCCTCCTGAAAGCAGCTGGCGGCACCGCCACCACAATCCTGTTTGCTTTCCCGATCCTGTTCTTTCTGAACACCCTTCAGGAACACTATCTGCCGACCAACCCCAACGGTCTCTCCATTTGAGCCGGTAGCACCCTCTTTTATGGCTAATGTAGGTAATACAAAAAAAAACAAACACGAGCAAATTGTAACCAATGTCCGCATAATCATACTCATCATGGCAATCCTATTTGCCGCTATCACCCTGCGGCTCTGGTACCTGCAGATAGTTCAGGGCGAACATTATAGCCAAAAATCAAAAGACAACCGCATCAGAACCAGAAGGGTTCGATCCTTAAGAGGCATTATAACCGATCGTAACGGAGAGATCCTAGCTGACAATTCTCTCGCTTTCAACCTCCAGCTGGTTCCTGAAAATATTGATCAGATAGATGATATCGCCAACCTTCTGTCAGCCCAGATCGATGATCTTGCAGCTGAAACGATCATCAATCTTTACCATAAACCTCCAACCGGTGTCCGTCATCGGCCACTGACTTTGAAGAAAAACCTCAACCCCAATGAACTCGCCCGGGTTGAAGCTCGCAAACGAGAACTACCAGGTATTCTCATTGAAACCGAACCTATACGAGAATATCCATACGATGAGATCTGCTCACATATTATTGGATACCTGGGATTTATCAATGATCGGGAGCTTGGACTGCTGGCCTACAAAAGTTACGCCCGGGATGATCTGGTGGGGCGCACCGGCATCGAGGCCCAATACCAGAATTACCTACGTGGTCAAGATGGCCGGCGCCAGGTCATTGTTAATGCGCGCGGCCGAGAACTCTCAAACCACACCATTCAACTGGCCCAATCCGGAAAAAATCTTCAGCTGACCATTGATATTAATCTTCAACAACACGCTTTTGAGTTGATGGACACGAAAGTCGGCAGCCTGATTGCCATCAATCCGGAGAATGGTGAAATTCTGGCCCTGATCAGCGCCCCCTCTTTTTCCAACAACCTTTTCTCAACCCGCATTTCCGCCAAAGATTGGCAGAAAATTAACAATGACCCTCTAAAACCCCTGCAAAACCGCCCAATCCAGGGCCGTTACCCGCCCGGCTCCGTGATCAAACCATTGATAGCCGCCTTGGCCCTGACCGATCATGTCATTACTCCACAAACCTCTTTTACCTGTAGCGGAGCCATGACTTTGGGCTCGGCCCGTTTTCGCTGCTGGAACCGATATGGTCACGGCAAAGTCAAGTTGCAACGATCACTCAAAGAGTCCTGTGACGTCTACTATTACAATTTAGCTACCCGGATTGCAATCGACCGCATCGCGGACTTCGGAGCCGATTTCGGCCTCGGCCGACTCAGCGGCATTGAGTTGCCGGGTGAAAAAAGCGGCCTTTTGCCAAGTTCATCATGGAAGTTGAAAAATGTCCATGATCAATGGTATACAGGTGACACTATTTCAGTTTGCATCGGCCAGGGCTACCTGACGACAACCCCTTTACAGATCGCCGCTATGTATAGCGTCTTCGCCAATGGGGGGATCTATTATCGGCCCCACCTGATTAAGGAAAAGAGTGAACCATCCACAGCCAACAACCCTCAGGAGAGCGCCTCAAAGTTTGTCGGTTCCCGAGTTGAAACCAGCGATCACCACATGCAAATCATACGTAAGGCCCTCTGGCAGGTGGTCAACGACAAACGCGGGACCGCTTTTAAATCCCGAATTACCATCAAGGGGTGGGAGATGGCCGGAAAAACCGGCACCGCCCAGGTCATCAAACAGAATCTTGAAGATTTAAAAAGTAAAAAAGAAATTCCCTGGCGTTTTCGCGACCATGCTTGGTTTGCCGCCTTTGCCCCCTACAATGACCCGAAGATTGCAGTAGCGATCCTGATTGAGCATGGTGGCCACGGTGGTTCAACCGCAGCCCCGATCGCCCGCCGGGTAATTGAATATTATTTAGATACACTCAAATAATGATGGCGTCGTAAAAAGTTCCGATATCCTGCGTTGTTGTGGTTCTCCAGACACTCGACATACTACATGTATGGTCTCGCGCCTGGAGAACCACAACATCTTGTCTATCGAAATTTTTACTTAGCCATCCCACGACTTTTT
>DAOVTG010000265.1 GCA_030633185.1 Deltaproteobacteria bacterium | reverse complement strand
GCTAAGGCCCAATCTCGCCGCTCCAGCGCGGTCACGCTGGAACAGGTCAATAACGATCTCGCCCGAGACAACCCGTCAATGATGTTCGTCACCCTTTTCTTAGGGATTTTCAATATCGTCACCGGTGAACTGGAGTATTGTAACGGCGGTCATAACCCACCCTACCGGCTCGCTCCAGATCAAAGCGAAACCGTTCAGCCTTTAGCCACCACCGACGGCGTCGCTTTAGGAGTTATGGAAGATTTCTCTTTCTCAACCAAATACATAACCCTGGCACCTGGAGAAGCCCTTTTCGTCTTCACCGACGGGGTTACCGAAGCCATGAACAATCTCGACGAACTCTTCACCGAACCCCGCCTTGAAGAACACCTGGCCCACCTCACCAAAAAACCGGTAACCCAAATCGCCGACCAGATCATGCTAGAGATCGACAACTTCTCCACCGGCATCCCCCAGACCGATGACATCACCATGCTGGTACTCCGTTATAACGGAACAACCGCAAAAGGATAAAGTAATGACCAAGCAACAACCCCGACGACAAGCCCGCCTCACCATCGTGGATGATCTTGCCTTTCTGCCAACGGTTCAGACTTTTATCGAGAGTACCGCCTTAGCCTTCGGCCTCGGCCAGACTGAAGCCCTGGCCCTGACCCTGGCCGGCGAGGAGATTTTCAACTATCTTTGCACTCATGTCAAACCGGGGGCAGAGGTTGAAATCAGCGGTTATGAGGGCGGTTACTATGCCGCCCTTAACTTCATCCTGCCGATCCGAAATCTGGCCATGCGGAGTTTCAACCTGACTGCAACCATCAATATCGATGATGAAAACAGCCTCGACGAAATGGGCCTGCTCTTAGCCTCCCGGATGGTCGATCAACTCCAGATCAACCAAAATAACAACGGCCGCCTGCAACTCTTACTACGCAAGGAAAAAAGCTACCCGAAAACAGCGATAACCGACCGGGCTCCCTTTACTCCCCCAACGGATAACTTCTCGACCGTCACCCCCGATGCCGAAGAACTTAAATTTTTCATTTCAGAGAGCCACCATTATACGTCGCCGGAGCTTCTGCCTCTAGAGTTTTACTATCCCGGCAAAATCGTCGACATGGTTAAGGCCGGCGACTACCGGGCCGCCATCGTTCGCGATACCGTCGGCCGCATCGGCGGCGGTATCATCTGGTACTGGAGCTCAACCAAAATGGTTGAGTGTTACGGCCCCTTCATTTTGGCCGACGATACGACCCCCTCTATCTCTCCTGAGCTACACCAAACTATGGCCGAAGCCCTGCTTGAACATTGTCTTAATGCAATTGCCAGAAGCCCGGCGGTCGGCCTGCTCAATCGTTCGCCAAATCCCAACCTGCCCCAACACCACTTTGAGACACTGGGCACTGTTCTTGAATATCACAACACCACCCCGCCAACCGAGACCCCGGCCTTATTTCGCCAAATGCAGGAAGATCCGGGTGCAATCGCCTGGATAGATCCCGATTTTGAACCCTTTTTACGAAGCGAATATCAGCGCCTGACCCTGCCCCGCAAAATTCGTTTGACCAGCGACAGCGGCGAAACCAGAGCTGAATTTTCGGTCTTAGCCACCGAATTCGACCGCGCCCGACAAAAGGTTACGTTGCGCCCCTTGTGGGCCGGCAACGACATGGTAAAGAATATCGCTGATCACTTAACACTCTTCACCAGAGAAGGGCTTGCTAATATCTTTTTTATCATTGATCTCGGCCAAAGCTGGCAAGCCACCTTTACACCGGCCCTGCGAGAAAACGGTTTCAGCCCGCGCCTGCTGCTACCCCACGGCGGCAAGGGCGATCTTCTGATTTTACAAAAAACCGAGCCCCAAAAAACTGAGTCAGTATCATGAGCCCAACCACCATCCCTTTAGACCATCTGGTGCCGGAATATATTAAACATTTCGAAGCCTATATTCCGAGCAAACCCGACGATGAGTTGAAAAAACTCTACGGATGCGACCCCCTCTACCGCCTCAACAACAACGAAAATCCGCTCGGCCCACCCCCGGCGGCCAAGGCTGTCCTGGAACATTTTGCGGCTCAAAAAGCGGCGATCTACCCCAGCGGCGACGCTTACCATCTACGCCAGGCCCTGGCTGAAAAATTCGACCTGGATCCTGACCAATTTCTGGTCGGCAACGGCGCCAACGAGGTAATCGCTTTCGTCATCAAAGCCTTTTGTCAGAAGGGCGATAACATCGTCACCGCCGACAAAACCTTTGCCGTCTACGAATGGATAGCCGAATTTTCCGGCTTCAGCGCTCGCCTGACCCCGTTATCAGATTTCGGTTTCGACGCCGACGCCATGCTTGAAGCGATCGATGAACGCACCAAGATTCTCTTTGTCTGCAACCCCAACAACCCGACCGGCACCCATTGGAACCGAAAACAGCTAATCAACTTTATGGATCAAGTTGATGGTCGTCAGATCGTCGTCATTGACGAAGCCTATTGCGAATTTGTCGAAAATGAGGACTTCCCCGACGGCATGGAACTGCTGCGCCAATATCCCAACCTGGTCGTCTTTCGCACGTTCTCCAAAATGTACGCCCTGGCCGGGCTCCGCATCGGCTATCTGGCGGGTTCTCTGGAAGTGGTCGATATCATCCGCCGCACCTGCGTCGTCTATTCAGTCAACACCCTGGCCCAGAACGCTGCCCTCAAAGCTTTAAATGATGATCAACATATTCAACGCACCCGCAACCACATCCGACAAGAGAAAGCTCGACTCCTGCCGTTACTCGAAAAATTAGGCCTGAAATACCAATCCGGCGAAGGCTGTTTCGTCATGATTCACCTACCGATGAGCGACACATTGGCCTACCGCAAACTTATGGCAAAAGGAGTCATGATCCGCAGCATGACCGGTTTTCGCTTCCCCAACTGGATTCGCGTCAGCATCGGCTCGACCAAAGCGATGACCGCTTTTGCCCAATCGTTAACGGAAATCATTAAATAAAAAACTATAAAAACTATCCACGAAAAATGAAAAACGGGGTCTGCCTCAATTCGCCCCATACAAAATCAATAAATTTTTGTAAGGAACTAAATCTGATGCCCTCGTAAAAAGTCACGGGATGGCTAAGTAAAAATTTCGATATACAAGATGTTGTGGTTTTTCAGGCGCGAGACCATACATGTAGTATGTCGAGTGCCTGAAAAACCACAACAGCGCAGTAGATCGGACTT
>DAOVTG010000239.1 GCA_030633185.1 Deltaproteobacteria bacterium | reverse complement strand
TCCGCTCGACAACAGGATTAAAACCAGCACCCAACAAATTGTCAGCGGATTCCGAAGACGCATTGTAAATCTTGTACCTCTGTTTTCCATAACACTCTCCACGAATTTATTCAGGTTGCTGGAGTATACAGCAGAGGGCGTGCCAGCCCCGAAAAATTTTATAAAAAAGATTTTGTTGTTGATATAGTTGATTTTAAAAGGTTCACAACAACAAATAATAAAGACTTCTTTACGCAAAAACGGCACAATATTGTGCCGTTTTTGCGTAAGCGAGAGGCCCTTGATACCTCCATCTAGTTTTTCGACCATGAAAAGTTCTACATTCTCAACAACTTATATAATATGATACATTTTTGTAGAACCAGCCAAGAGTGACGATACATTTACGAATCACTTGTCTACCTAACCCCGCTGTATTTTTTATAGTCAATACCATGATTGGCAATCTTGTATTGAATCACCCGCTTGGTAGTCCCCAGAAGTTTTGCTGCCTTGGTCTGGTTGCCCCGGTTTTTTTTCAGGGCTTCGACAATCAGGGTGGTCTCATAAGCATTGACCATCGCCTGAAATGTGGCACCGGTTTCCCCTCCAAGATCACCCTCATCACCCACTGTCGCCGCCTGGAGAGAGGGGGGCAATTGATAGCCGTGAATAATACCATCGGTGGCCAACACCATCGCCCGCTCAAGACAGTTTTGAAGCTCCCGGACATTACCCGGCCAATGGTATGAGATCAGCAGGTCGAGGGCCGAAGAGTCGATTCGGGAGATTTTACAATCCATTTTTTCGCCTAATTTAAGGACAAATAGATCTGCCAGCAGGATAATGTCGGCCCCGCGTTCACGTAAAGGCGGTAAATGGATGGGAAAAACACTTAAACGATAAAAAAGATCAGATCGAAAACGACCGGCGGCAACCTCTTTTTCCAGGTCACGATTGGTTGCAATAATAACCCGGGCATCGGTTTTAATGGTTTTGCCGCCGCCGACCCGTTCGAACTCGCGCTCCTCCAGAACCCGCAAGAGTTTAACCTGGGAAGCGAGTGGCAATTCACCAATCTCGTCAAGAAAGATAGTACTCCCCTGAGCCAGCTCAAATTTACCGATACGCTTTTCGATAGCTCCGGTAAAGGCCCCTTTCTGATGGCCAAAGATTTCACTCTCAACCAGATTTTCGGGAATCGACCCACAATCAAGCCGGATCATCGGTTTATCACACCGCGGACTGCGATAGTGAATCTCGCTGGCGACCAGACCTTTGCCGGTTCCGGTTTCACCAGTAATCAGCACTGTGGTCATAGTCTGAGCGACCTGATCGATCTGTTCCGCCACCAGGCGCATTGAATTGACATTGCCGACAACGATTCCCATCGGCCCATGTCGGCCAATCGCTTCGCGTAAACGGGTATTCTCCTCCTGTATCCGACGAACATGAACCCGTGGGGCTAAAAGGTTAGCTACGACCTCGAGAAAGGCTAGTTCACCCGGTAGGTCAACCTCCTTAGCCGCCCGATCGACCGAAAGCGCCCCCACGGTTTGACCGGCAAATTTTATCGGTACACAGAGAAAAGCCAGGGTCGAACGATCAATCTCCCGCCGAGCTCCGGAACGATCGAGAAAAAGCGGTTCCTGATCAAGGCGAGGGATCGCAATCGGCCGACCCGTAGCCACCACCCGACCGGTAATGCCTTCACCCAGACGATAGAAAACCGGCTCCGAGGTATCAGGAATACCATACATAATATCGACATGAATCTGTTCAAGATCGCGGCGATAGAGCGACATCATGCCCCGCTTCATGCCGGTCAACCGAGCCAGACGCACTAAAATTGTCTCCATGGTACTCTGAAAATCACTCTCCCCGGCCAGCAGCTGAGCGATTTTGGCAAGCGCTGTAAAGTAAACTCGCAAAGAATCGGCCATTAAACAAATTCCTTTTTGACATCTGCGGAGATCGTAAGACCAGCCGGAAGAATTAACGACTGCAGGCCATCATTAGCAAGTTTCACCCGCCCTTTAATAGAGATCCTTCGCGAAAAGGTGATATCACCTTTGACCTGCAAAGATTCGCACTCAACAAGTGAGGGCACGCCTACTGGAAAATGTTGTTCAAAATCATCAACCAGACGGTAGAAGAGAGGATCGAGGCTGACAACCGGCCCTTTCCCGGCATCAGATACCAGAGTCACGGTATAATCTTCTTTGAGAAGATAAGCATCGGAACGAACTGCTAGGAGGTCGTCGGTGGTTTTAACCGGAGCAAAACGGCGCCGTGGCACCCTTAAAGCCTGAGCTTTGGCAAAAACTCCAATCGCCGCCCCCATGGCAGTCTCCAGTTGTAGAACCGGGGTCGAATCAGGATCACGGGGGTCGACCGGCTTACGATTACAGATCAATGGCAACTCAAGAAGATTACTACAGTCGGCCATCTTTTTCTCCAAAGCCACCAGATCAAGCCATAAGGAGTTTGTGTTAAAATATCGATAACGTTCGATATCCTGAAAGGCATTTTGTTCAGAAATCGGACATTGAGCAGCTTCGCGCAAAAGCAGGCCTCCATTACTCCGACGCCGGGCCAGGTGTCCGCCTTTGCGATCGGCTTTGGTGCGATCGGCGACCTCCATCATAAAAGGCAACTGTTCACGCACAAAATAACCCAGAATGGTGGGATCTAGTACGGCTCCGAGATTGTCAGCGTTACTGACAAAGGCGTAACGGTAGCCGGCGCTTCTTAAAGCTTCTAAAACACCACTGGTGACCAAAGCCGGATAAAGATCGCCATGCCCCGGAGGACACCACTCCAATTCGGAAGCCGCAGGATAAGTAACTGGCAATAGGGTTTTCCGGTAAATTTTTGGGATTTTATGTTGAAGAAAATCACGCGGCAGACCGAAGTTTGTAAGCTCCGGATAGTTGTCCAGCAGAGCCAGTGAATCTTTGCTTGTGGTAAAACTGTTCATGAGCAGCAGTGGAACCTTAGCGGCCAAAGTCTGACGGGCAATAATATCAAGAAAGGTCAAGCCCTCTTTAACGACCAACAACGATTTTGCCCGCTCTAAACCCATACTGGTACCGAGACCGCCATTCAATTTGATCAAGACGGTCTTAGATAGCGCCTGCCGACCAATCACGGCACACTCATCATCGAGTTGCTCGGCATCAGGAAGTCCGGTTACAGGTTCAAGCTCACTCTCCGCAATTTCGCCACTCTCTCCCGCCAACAAGCGGGAAAAATAGAGCCCCAAGGTTTCAATAGCCAATTGCGGCATCCCAGCTTGGCGCATACGCTCAGCCAAAGGCGCAAATTTTACGTCGTAATCACCCACGTCTATCCTCACACTTTATCGTCGATATCTTTTAAGGCTCGCTGCAGAGCCTTAAAATGCATGTCGGCGGCCAGATGCACCGGGCTTTTACCCCAGAGCGGATCCCAACCGGCTGGATCGGCACTGCAATTAAATTGAACATCGAGACCATAACGGGTAGCAACTTCGGACGCCTCCATACCAATCAATTTTTCCAGAGCCCGCCAGGTCGCCCCACAGGGAGCCCCGCGCAAGACTTTGATTGATTTTAATTTATCATCCTCAACCTCAACTTCGAGCTCAGGAGTGCCATAACGTTCACCATACTCACCCAGCCAGACCAGCTGGGGCAGAGAACATCATATCGGTGGCGTTGCCACCAGCGGATGGGCCGGATATTTTTTCGTCGTCGCCACCAATGGTATCTTCGCCTCCTGACAACGACGTAAAAGCTCGGCTGAAAGATCGGGGTGACGCAAAAAATCGAGAACCAGGTCAGCCTTCAATTCGGTCGGCAAATAATTTTCCGGTT
>DAOVTG010000221.1 GCA_030633185.1 Deltaproteobacteria bacterium | reverse complement strand
TCCGCGGCCACACATCTAAAACGAGCATAAAAATTTGATTAGTTTGGCCCTAAAAATGGCTTGTATACAATTTTAAATTATCAATGATAATAGGTTGTTACAGTTACCTCGTTAGAAGTCACGGGATGGCTAAGTGAAAATTTCGATAGACAAGCAGTTGTGCTTTTCCAGGCGCGAGACCATACACCTAGTATGTCGAGTGTCTGGGAAAGCACAACTGCGCAGGATATCGGAACTTTTCACGACGCCATCAGCCGATGATGTTTTCTTTTATTAGCTCATGTATAAGGTTGGAAACTCCGGCATCGCTGTTGGCGATCTGTTGGCTTTCGCAGGCGGCCAGAACCACGCTCTGAATTTTTTTGACCTTGGTCGGGGAGCCGGAGAGGCCGCACTGCAGCGGATCGGCACCAATCGTCTCTACGTTCCACTCTTTAACGTGGTTTAGGATGGCACAAGCCTCTGCTGCCATGTAGCTTTCGTCATAAGATGTGCTGCAGATCTCTTTGCCGATATTTTTATAAGTCATCACCTTTTTGGCATTGGCGGTACGGGGTTCGTTGGCCGTCGCAGTGATGGTGAGGAGAGCCGGAAAGCGGCTTTTGACAATCTCGTAGCCGTCTTCGATCGAGCGTTTAACAGTGATCGATTGTTCATCGACAGCGGTTACTGCCGAGATACAGGTCAGTTGATTGATATTTAGTTTTTCCGCAATTTGCGGCCCCACCTGGGCCGTATCTCCATCTATGGCTTGTCGTCCGCAGAGAATTAGATCATATTTTCCGACCTGTTCGATGGCACATTTGAGGGCGTATGAAGTTGCCAGCGTGTCGGCCCCGGCAAAGCGGCGGTCGGAAACCAGGATAACATCATCGGCCCCCCTGAAGAGGCACTCTTTTAAGACTTCGACCGCGTTGGGTGGGCCCATCGAGATGCAGGTAATCGTACCTCCGGCTCTCTCTTTTATTTTCAAGGCCTCTTCCAGGGCGTTCAGGTCTTCGGGATTGAAAATTGTCGGGAGTGCAGCCCGGTTTACCGTGCCGTCATCTTTCATGGCATTTCCCGATACGTTGTGGGTATCAGGTACCTGTTTTACGGTAACAATCATTCGTAAACCCATATTTGGTACCTCTCTCTGTATGAATTGGGTTTAATCTTGTCTGTCTAATATATGGTGATATATTTTTTCTGCTCCGGAAAACAGGGTAAATGCTCAGAGGGTTCTGTGGTAAGCGCGGTTTCTTAGCAAAAATAAGTTATAAAGACAAGCGAAAGGTGAAATGGGCTAAAAAAATGCTGCACCCCAAGAGTGACTTTTTACGAGTTCATCAAGAGTACTATATAATATTATTTCCGAAGATGCTGGTTTGGTTGGTTGTGCCGCGTAATTATTTGAATATAAAGATTTTACAATAATAAATTTTTCACAACAAGATTAAGAATAAGTTAATTTTAATATTGACAGAAATGATAAAATCAACTAATACCGTCAAGTATATCTAAGCCTCGTATGAGCTTTGAGGCTGGTTGCGGGAAGGTTTTGCGGTATATCATGATGCGCCTGTAGTTTGCGTTCAAGGTGTGTATAATTGTGGTTTTGAGCGGGCTTGTAGTAGTTAGTTAAGTTTTAACTAATGTTGACGAACTCGTAAAAAGTCACAGGATGGCTAAGTAAAAATTTTGTGAAAGGAGGTGGCTTTTGCGGCAATGAGATCATTTGTTGCCGATGATCTCCGGGAGGGGGATCAGGTTCGGTAAATCCTGTTGTTGTTGTATATAGCAGGGTAGGAAATATTTTTAACGAGGAGAAGAGAGAGGTTATGAACATGAGAAAGCATTGGATTCTGCTGGGTGCAGGGTTGCTGATGGCGCTAGCTATGACCATCACCGCCTGTACGACTTTGAGTAATCAAAGGGCCAGCGTCCTCAAGTTGCCGGTGCCCGTAGAAGGGGCTCAGTTTGCCGGTGGCGACTCTTGCGCTGATTGCCATGATGAATTGGCAGCAGCCTTTAGCGGCTCGATCCATGACCGTATTTTGGCCAAGGAGACGGCAATCGGCATGAAAGGTTGTGAGACCTGTCATGGTCCCGCAAGTTTGCATACGGAATCGGAAGATCCGGCCGAAGTCATTTCGTTTACGGAGATGGAACCCGGTACGGCATCGGCGGTCTGTTTGCGTTGCCATAGCGATGGCGCCCATTTTGATTGGGCTGGAACGGCCCATCCGATGAATGATGTCGGCTGCCTCGCTTGTCATAAGATTCACAGTCCTCCGGTAGCCGAAGCTTCACTGGAAAAAGCCGAGCCAGAGCTCTGTTATGAGTGCCATGCGCTTGAGCGGGCAAAAATGTACTATCCTTCCCACCATCCGGTTAAAGAAGGAAAGATGGTCTGCAGCGATTGTCATGCCAATCATGGTTCGATGGTTAAGGGTTTGAAGACCGACGAGCGTCTTAACGACCTCTGCTTGAATTGTCATGCCCGTTACCAGGGGCCGTTTGTTTTTGAACATTCCCCGGTTTCCGATGACTGTACGATCTGTCATGATCCGCATGGCACAGTTTCCAATAATCTAAAAAAAGCCAATGAGCCTTATCTCTGCCTGCAGTGTCATGAGCCTCATTTCCATGCCGGCCGGACTTCAAGCCCGTCAGGTATGATTACTGATTGGATGGGTAATCCTATAGATGCGGATGCCGTTTTCCAGGGTGACAAAACTCTTTGGGGCAAGGCTTACGCGACCAAATGTACTCAGTGTCATTCCCAGGTTCACGGCAGCGATCTGCCATCCCAGACAGTCCCCGGACAGGGTCGGGCTTTAACCAGATAATATGACGGAAGGAGAGATCATGAAACGTATTGCACTATTCACGATTCTGGCCCTCTGCTTGGCACTGGTACCGGTTCTCTCGTGGGCGGGACAAACCACGGGTAGTATCGGGATTGGTATCCAGGGGGTTGATATCGATGATTCGCGGGAGGGTGCGGCCGAGTACCTGACAGCGGACCAGGGTGGTAATGCCACCTTCGATATGAATATTAACGGTAACCATAGTGGTATCAAGTACGATTTTGGTATCAACTTTCTGCATGAGGATGACCTCAGCGGACAGATCGATTTGGATCTGAAACGTTATTTCCGCACCAAAAACAGCTATCAGAAATTTATCCACTGGTTGGAAAATGATGATCTGGTCAACACCAATGTTGATCCTGATTTCCAGTTTCCGGTCGGTATGTCACTGACCCAGCCGCTTTACCTTGCATCTGGAACCAAAGGCGTCTTCGGAGCGCCCACAAAAATGGGAGCCAATGTTGCAGTTTTGAAGAATACTTCATGGGGTGATGACATGTATGTGGTTCGCGACGAACTGGTTTCCGAGAATGAGTTCCTCATTCCCGGGGCCGAGTTTATCAAGATTCACGCTAGGTACCGCATGGAACAGCGTAAAGGCTTCGAGCAGTCTCGAACCAATAGTAAGTGTGGTGGTTGTCACCATTCTGCTGACAAGCATCAGATTGATGAGGAAACCCAGGAGTTTCGCATTGGCGCCACGGCCCATTTAGGTCTGGTTACTTTGGACTACACATTCCTGCGGCGCACCTTTGATGAAAATGCCAGCTCCCCGGTCACTGAATATGTCACCGTTGGGGCGGATGATCACAAGCTGACCTATTTTGGTAACGAAGGCGATCTGGCCTATTCGTCGACACCTGATTCGGAAAAGGATTCGCACATCTTTAAAGCTCAGCTGGCTTTGCCGATGAATACGACCGTTTTCGGTAGCTATGTCCATACTGAGATCGATAATAACACGGCCACTGATAATAACATTGGTGCCGACGTAACCATCAATGATGATCCGAGCTACGACTACGACGCTTACGCTATGCGTTTGACTTCGTCCCCGGTCTCCTTTATGACGATGTCATTTAAATATCGCCATGAAGATCTTGATGCTGACGATGTTGTCATCAGTTATGACGATAGCAGTTATGATCCCCAAGGAGCCAACTCCGCGGCTGTTGATCCCACTCTTTTTGGCCTGCATGGTTTTTCTCAAGACCATGATGGTTGGCCCTGGGAGCGTGAATCAACTTTGTCCCGCGATACCGACACCTACGGTGCCGATTTTAAATTCAAGGTTTTCAAACGCACCAATCTGTTGGTCGGTTGGGAACGGGTTGAAGACGATCGTGATGCCGAGTGGGAAACCACCAGTGATACCTTCTCGATCGCTTTAAACAGCCGGGCTGTCAAGAATTTAAGCCTGCGTTTCAAGTACTCTTATGAAGACATTGACGATCCTTATATGCATGAGGGTGCAGCCTACGCCAATCCGCAGAACATGATCGACTGGCTTAAAGCCAATGTC
>DAOVTG010000175.1 GCA_030633185.1 Deltaproteobacteria bacterium | reverse complement strand
TGCGATGTTGTGGTTTCCCAGACACTCGACATACTACATGTATGGTCTCGCGCCTGGGAAACCACAACATCTTGTCTATCGAAATTTTAACTTAGCCATCCAAATACTTTTTACGAGTTCATCAGGTGTGAGTCGATTGCTTTTCTGGTCTCTTCCATTACCTTGTTTATCTTTTCTACCATCTCTCTAGGATTAGTTCCTTCATTGAGACTGGGTGTCTCAATAGCCGGACTGAAGGTCATGGTTATGGTGCCTGGTTTGATGGCGATCTTGCCTTTGGGTTGCAGGTTGCCGCTGTTGCTGATGGTTAAAGGCAGGATTGGCAGATCCAGTTGTGAGGCCAGCATGAAGCCTCCCTTTTTAAATTTCCCTAAACGGATAGATGCCGGACTGCGGGTTCCTTCGGCGAAGAGAACAATTGAGGTTCCACGGCTTCTTAAAATCTTGCCCTGAGCTTTAAGCCGTGTGATTGCCTGTTTACGGTTGCCTCGGTCAATAATAATTGATCCGCTGCGCTGCAGAGCGACGCCGAAGAATGGAATTTTTGTCAACTCACGCTTGGCAACGAAGAGGCAGTGCAGAGCCCGGCAACTGAAAATCGCGTAGATATCGAGAAAACTCTTATGGTTGGCGATGACCATGTAGGTTTGGTGGGGATCGATATTTTCGAGGCCCCGGTGGATGATTTTGACCCCGTTCAGTCTCAAGTTTATCCAGCCCCAGCAGCTACCGCCGAATTCAACACCGCGTTGTGACCATGGGGTGAAGGTTGACAGGCAACAGAATATGGCCCAGAAACAGGTGTTGGGAACCACCACCAGAGCGCTGCGGACAGCATTGATAAGATTGGCGATAAAACTGAACATCAATTGATCCCTTCAGGTTTTTTTAGTATGTAGTGATTAGCAGCTTTTGTGTGAGTCCTAAGTAGCGATAAAGGTCTAAATTGTCAACCGTCCATTTTCAGGCGGCTATCATAAATGATGATTTCGTAAAAAGTTACGGGATGGCGTCGTAAATCAGCAGTTTTTGCAGCCTCGACTGAGACGGATCAGGCGGGGGGCGGCCAGCCAGAAACAGAGGCAGGAGAGCCAGAGGGCGATGATGTCAAAAATTAAAGCCGTAAAGTATGAACCGGTTTGATCAAAGATGAGACCGGAAAACCAGGCTCCGGCGGCTCCGCCAAAACCTAAATTTAACGAGAGGAGGCCGAAAATCCGGCCAAAATGACGGCCTTGAAAAATATCCGCCGCGATTGAGGGAAAGAGTGGTGCGACGGCACCATAGCCAAAACCGAATCCGGCAGCGAAAATATAGGGTAACAACTGCGGTAGCAGCTTCATTCCGGCCAAGGCCAAAACCCCCAGGGTAGCTGCCGCCATACCGATAGTGTTAGCGGTTTCTCGATTCCAGCGGTCGCCGAAGAAACCTAAGGTTATTTTGCCAACTGAACCGCAGATACCAAGAAATCCGAAAGTCAAAGCTGCCATCCGGGTCGTCATGCCGCCGTCAACGAGGCCGGCAACGGCATGCAACAGGACTCCTTGAATGGCAAAAGGGCCGAGGAAAAAGCCCGCCGCCAGATACCAGAAACGCCTGGTTTTTACAGCTTTACCGCTGGTCCACTCGGTGGCAGCCCAGTTTGGGTCGACGATGAGAACGCTTTCCTGGTTCTTTGTCTCAATGGCGGAGGTCTGATCCGGGGCTCGGATTAGACCATCGGCTTGGAGGCCGATTTGTTGCGGATCACGGCGCTGGAAAAAGAGATTGATCGGAATAATTAAAAGTACTATGATGGCCAGTATCTGATAAGCGTAGCGCCAATTATGGCTGCTTATGAGATGCTGCATGAACGGCGGTACAATCAGCATGCCGACTCCGACTCCGGCCATAGCCAAGCCTAAGGCCAATCCTCGACGTTGAACAAACCAGCGAGGCAGAAAGGTTGCATGGGGGACGAAACCGATGAGACTGACACCTATGGCTGCAAGAATTCCATAGACCAGATAAAAATCAAAAATATCTTGCGCTTTTGTGAGCAGGGTCAGGGATGCGGCTAGCCATAAGGCTCCGACCGGAATTACCAGGCGGGGTCCGAAACGATCAATCAGCCAGCCGGTCAGGAAAGCGCAGAGATAGTGTGAGATCGTAAAGAGGGAGAAAATGCTGGCTGTGGTGGCTCGTTGCCAGGCAAAATCGTTAATGATCGCAATATAGAAAACCGAAAACGAGTACCAGACCCCAAAAGTCACCCCCAAGGTGATAAAAGAGGTGGCGACGATAATCCAACCGTAATAGAAGGGTGGTTTTTGGGATAAATTCAATCAGTCCTCAAATTTAGCTAAAAAGTGGGAAAAGGGCTCGCTCATTATCAGTAAAACATTACTAATAGCAATAAGTATGTTAAGGAGTTTCTAAATTTGAAGTTTTTCCCGCTTTTTTCTTTCCTGATGTTGACGATGTTTTTTATGGCTGCGTGTGGAACTCGCCAGTCGCAAATTAAGGTTGGCGGATCTCCTTACGTTGATCCCGATACTATGCAGCGTGATGAGATAATTCATCTGCCAACCGGAACGGCGCTGACCCGGCCTGAGCTCTTTAAGCTCCTGGCTAATGAACGGATCGTTTATATAGGTGAGGGGCACGATAACATCTACGACCATCAGGTTGAGTTGGAGGTTGTCAAAAATCTCTATCAACGTTTTCCGGAGCGACTGGCGGTCGGCTTTGAAATGTTGGCTCATGTTAACCAGGAAAAGGTCGATCAATGGCTGGCCGGAGAACTTTCCGAGGACGATTTTATCCGTCTTTTTGCCGGTGACTGGAGTATGGCCGAATTTGTCTATTATCGGGAGATTTTTGCTTTTTTAAAATCATACCGGATTCCGGTGCGGGCCTTGAACGTCAGTCGTCATGAAAAAATGGTTTTCATGCGGGAGATGAAATCATCCGATCAGGGCGGGAACGCACTAGAAAATCCGCCGCAATCAGTTATTGAAGACCCTTACCAGAAGCAGGCTTTACAAGCGATGTTTGCCGGTCATGTCGAAGGGCATGGTGATCTTGGCATGTTTCTTAAGGTGCATCAGCTTTGGGAAGAGAATATGGCGGAGACCATCGCCGCCTATCTTGACAGTCCGGACGGAGACGGGAAATTGTTGGTGGTTATTGCCGGAGGTTTTCATGTGATCCGTGGGTACGGGTTGCCGCGCCGGGTCTTTCAACGAAAAAAAGTACCCTATTGTGTTCTTCTGACCCATACCCCGGAAGCTCTGATTGAGAATGAGCGTCGCACTATGGATGTCGATTTCCCGGAGCTGCCTCTCTATCTTGGTGATTATCTCTGGTGCGTACCTTATCGTAATCTTAAAGATCAGCAAGCCCGGTTGGGGGTTGGTCTGAAAGGTGCGGATAAGGGGATTGGGATTGTTATGGTCGAAGCCGGAAGTGTGGCGGAAAAACACGGCCTTGCGGTTGGTGATCTGATAATTAATTGTGCCGGAGATGAGCTTGACGACCCCCTTGATCTCTCACTGTTACTCTTAAAAAAGCACAAAGGCGAGGTCGTCGAACTGCTTATTGAAAGAGATGGGAAGTTGCAAAATATTGAGGTTTTATTGTGAAACAATTATTGGTAAAAAGGAGAAAATGCGATGAAAAAGCTAAGTTTTTGGTTGCGTGTGGTTGTTTGTCTGGTTATGTTACTGACTTTGTTACCGGCTTCCGGGATGGCTCTGGATATGGGATTGGTTAGTATGTTGGTCAATAAATTGGGGGTTACCGAAAAACAGGCCGAAGGCGGTGCTGGAGCAATTTTTAAAACAGCGCAAACCAGGATGTCCGAAAGTGATTATAAACAGTTGTCGGATTCCGTTCCGGAAGCTACCGCGTTGCAGAGCTTTGCTCCTGAAACTGGTGCGAACAAGGGGTTGCTCGGCGGGGCGGCATCGATGTTGGGAGGCAAGGCCGGTTCTTCTCTGGAAGGGGGTGCAGGTCTGTTGAGCAGTTTTAAAGATCTGGGGATGGATAATGAGATGCTCGGCAAGTTTACACCGGTAATTTATGATTATGTTAAGGAAAAGGGCGGCGCGATGGTTATGGAGTTGATGCAAAAAGCACTTACCTTCTGACCCTTTTTTTCAACTTGGCGGCAATTCGACGTTTAACCCATTTGACGAGTGGAACTTTCCAGAGTTCAGCGGCCAGTTGAGGTGGGGGCAGATGTTCCAGTCCGGCTTTCAGGTAGTGGTTAAGGAAGAGATCTTTTTCATGACTCGACCACTCGGGACAACGCCGAAAAAGGGTGTCCAGGTCGCGGATACGAGCCCCCATGGGGGAGAAAACCCGTCGCGATTTCTCCAGGTCGATGAGGCTTGCGTCGGTTGCCGTCAGGTTACCGTCTCGGCGTACTTTGAGCATGATATGTTTGGGGTAGAGAGAGTTGTGGCGGAATCTATGATCATGAAAGCGGCGTATAGTATCAGCAATTGCCGGTAATACGTCAATCCGCAGGCGTTGGTTGCCGCCCTGGCTTCGGTCTCCTTTAAGCCACTCATCCAGGGATGAAAATCCTTTCAATTCATAAGTTATCAGGATCGCCTGTGGTTTTCCATCCTGATAGTGCTCACCATAGTAGAGAGGGCGTGGAACCGGGATCTGATATTTTGTCAGTTTTTTAAGGTTTTGCCACTCAATGCGAAAGGTCGGGCAGCCTTTTGGATATTTCAGGGTTCGGCGCAGGTGGTTCTCCTGGCGTTTGATAAAGACCCCGATCATCTCACCATTTTCCTGTCGTAATTCATAACGGGCCGCACCGCTCCAGCCCGACCGTCGATAGTTCGGCGGTTCAAACCACTCCAGTTCAGCCTGCCATAATTTTGTGAAGTTCTCAAGATTATTGACCCTTAAGAGCTCACGATCAGTTGGGGAGTAAAATTCTTCCCGGGGCGTAGTCATAGTTAATTAGTCTGCCAGTTGGTAAAAAAGTATAAGTAATACATAAGTCCGACGTAGAGCATAAAAATGATGCCTAAGGCCATCAGGGTTCTGCCTAAAATCTTGTTGATCCTTTTTTTGCTTAGATCCACTCTTTCCTCCTTATAGTCGGGCCGGGTTCGCCTTTACTTTTGTTCGTCCAGGGATAAAAAAGTATTACGGATGGCTGCTTCAACATTTGTACAGCTTCTTTTTAAAGCAAATTGCTGGCCGATCAGGTAGACCTTTTTTTCCGCCCTGGTAATTGCGGTATAGAACCATTTATTGTTGAGCATCATAAAATGACTGTTACTTAAGGGGATGGCGACAAACTTATATTGACTGCCTTGGGCCTTATGGACGGTTAGGCAGTAGGCCAGATCAATGATGTCGCGAATATGATCGAAGTTGTAGCGAACCACTAAAGGGCCGGGGTAGACCACATAAAACAGTTCATTGTCGAGGTCGATCTCCTTGATAATGCCGACAAAACCGTTGAAGATACGCTGCCGCCGCCACTCCGCCGATTGGCTGGGGTTAAAGCCC
>DAOVTG010000219.1 GCA_030633185.1 Deltaproteobacteria bacterium | reverse complement strand
CAAGGTTGATCAGATAATCGATGGTTACGGGGCTGATAAAGAGGCTCTGATCCAGATTCTACTGGATATACAGCACGAGTTTCGCTGGCTTTCCCGTGAAACTCTTCTGCATACGGCTGATCGTTTGGGTCTGCCGATGAACCAACTTTATAATGTGACCACATTTTACAAGCATTTCAGCCTCGTTCCTCAGGGGCGGCATGCGGTCTCGGTCTGTGTTGGTACCGCCTGCCATGTGCGCGGCGCGACGCGACTTTTGGATCGAGTCTCTCAAGGACTTAAACTCTCTCCCGATGAAACCAGTGCCGATGAAAAATTCAGTCTCAAAACCGTAAGTTGCTTAGGTTGTTGTGCTTTGGGGCCGGTTATGGTGTTTGATGGTAAGTATATGAGTAATCCAACCTCCAATGAGATCGCCGAGATCGTTGAGGAGTGTGAATAATGACCAAGTTAACCTCTATTTCCGCTCTTGAAGCCTTAAGAGAAGATATTCTCTCCCGGCGGGATCCCAAAAAGACCAAACTCTCGGTCTGTTCCGGCACCGGGTGCCGGGCTTATGATAGTGAGAAGGTCATTGACAGCCTCAAAGCTAAACTTCTGGATCAAGGTCTCAATGACAAGATTGATCTGGTTACGACCGGCTGTCACGGTTTTTGCGAACTTGGCCCGGTCATGGTTGTCTACCCCGAAGGGATCAGTTACTTTAAAATTAAACCTGACGATATTGATGATATTATCAATGAAACCCTGAACCAGGGTAAGGTGGTTGATCGTCTTTTATATGTTGATCCGGAAGGTAATGTCATAACCAAAGAGCATGATATTCCTTTTTATAAGTATCAGAACCGGGTGGTTTTTGGTAGTAACCAATCTATCGACCCTGAGAATATTGATGATTATCTGGCTCTTGACGGCTATAAGGCCCTGGCCACCTGTATCGGCAGCCTGAGTCCCGAAGAGGTTTTGGAAATTGTTAAAAAGGCCAAATTACGGGGTCGTGGGGGCGGTGGTTTTCCGGCCGGTCAAAAATGGGAAGCGACGCGTAACGCGCCGGGCGAGGTTAAATATGTAATTGTTAATGCCGATGAAGGCGACCCCGGTGCCTATATGGATCGCTCAATTCTTGAGGGAAATCCGCACAGTGTTCTTGAGGGGTTGTTGATTGGGGCTTACGCTATCGGCTGCCAAAAAGGTTTTATCTATATTCGTCAAGAATATCCTCTGGCGGTTGAGCACCTTGATCAGGCGATCTCGCAGATGCGTGAGTTGGGACTTTTAGGTGAGAATATTCTGGGCACCGGTTTTAACTTCGATATTATAGTGCATCGTGGGGCTGGGGCCTTTGTTTCCGGTGAGTCGAGTGCTTTAATGAGCTCAATTGAGGGTAAGGTCGGTGAGCCTCGGCCAAAATATATCAGAACCTCGATCTCCGGCGTCCATGGCTGTCCCAGTGACTTAAACAATGTTGAAACCTGGGCCAATGTTCCGATTATCATTAACAAGGGAGCCGATTGGTTTACTTCGATTGGGACTGAAGGAAGTAAGGGAACCAAGATCTTTTCGCTGGTTGGTAAAGTTAATAATACCGGCCTTGTCGAAGTTCCGATGGGGATGAAGCTGCACGATATTATCTTTAAGATAGGGGGCGGAATTCGCGATGGCAAAAAATTTAAAGCGGTTCAAACCGGCGGTCCTTCCGGCGGTGTGATTCCTGAAGATATGCTTGATCTGCCGGTCGATTTTGATGCCTTGGATAAAGTTGGTTCGATGATGGGCTCCGGCGGCATGATTGTCATGGACGAAGATACCTGCATGGTCGATGTCGCCAAATATTTTCTTGAATTTTTGGCTGAAGAGTCTTGTGGTAAATGTGTTCCCTGTCGTGAAGGCATTACCCAGATGCTCCATATTTTGCAGATGATTTGCGCCGGAGAGGGTCAACCTGAAGATCTTGTATTGCTTGAAGAAGTTGCCGCTATGACCAAAGAGTGCTCGCTTTGCGCTTTGGGTCAGAGTGCTCCCAATCCGGTATTGAGCAGCCTTAAATATTTTCGCGCCGAATATGAAGCTCATGTCAATGAGCAATGTTGTCCGGCCCATGTCTGTAAAGAGCTGATTACTTATCATATTGATCCGGCAAAATGTAAAGGCTGCGGCAAGTGCCTGCGCAACTGCGCGGTTGGTGCGATTAGCGGAACCAAAAAAGAGCCTCACGTTATCGATCTTGAGAAATGTACCAAATGTGATACCTGTTTCTTGGTCTGTCCACCCAAATTCAGTGCGGTTACGAAGCTTTCCGGTAGCGAAGTTCTTCCTGAATCGTAAAAAAGTCAAAAGTTGTGATGGCAAAGTAAAATGTTCAGATACGAGGCGCGCAAGGCTTGAGGAATGAGGCGTACGAGTAGTACGCCGCAGTGACGAGGGGCGCAGCGGAACGAAGTAGGTGGACTTTTTACGAAGCCATCTGAGGAGAAATTATGAGTCAGATCAATGTGACAATTAATGGTGAGCATATTCAGGCTGAAGCGGGCATGACGATTCTTGAGGCGGCTCGGGCGGCCGGAATTTTTATTCCGACCCTTTGTCACCATGAACAACTCGAATCCTACGGTTCCTGCCGTCTTTGTGTGGTTGAGATCGGTGCCGGCGAGCGTAAAAAGGTTGTGGCTTCTTGTCTCTATCATATCTCTGAGGGCTTGGTTGTTGAGACTGAAACGGAAAAAATAAATGGTTTTCGTCGCACCATACTTAACCTGCTGCTGCATCGCTGGGACAATATTCCGGCGATCCTGCTTGAGAAGTATGGGGCTAAAAGTAATGAGCGTTTTATTGATAATATGACCTATTGTATCCTTTGTGGTCTCTGTGTTCGCTTCTGCCATGAAGTGAAGGGGGCAAATGTCTTAGGTTTTATCGGCCGGGGAACCATTCGGCAGGTGGTTATTTTTCCCAACCAATCTGCTAAATATTGTGCCAGTAGCTGTCCCGATGAGATGGAGTGTCTGCATTACTGTCCGACTGGTGTAATCAGCAGTCAATATTACGGCAGTCGTCCGGCTGATGGACAGGCTTTACCGCATGCCCATCCGGTTTGTATCAACGAAGATCTCAATATCCTTGAAGTTCTTGAACGGGTTGGTCATGTCTAAGTAAAAAGGTCTAATTTCAAACCCGCTTGACTCTCACATTTAAGTTGCCAAGTAATTGAAACTTAACGTGAAATTTATCAGGAAAAAAATTGTTTTTTTCTTGATTTAATCGGTTGACAATCTTCAACGTATACAGTATACAATCACCGCTCAAATCAACTATGATGTGCAGAAATATGGTGTTTATCAATGCGTGAAATCAACGTTTCCGAAGTTGTTCAAACTGTCTCCAGACTTTGTGTGGATGCGAACTATAATCTGGGCGCGGACATGTTCCGGGCTCTGGATCAGGCTTTAGCTGTCGAAGAGTCGCCCACCGGTAAAGACTGTATCGAACAACTTAAAGAGAATGCCGCAATCGCTAAACGAGATCAGGTGCCGATCTGTCAGGATACCGGGCTCGCTGTGATTTTTGTGGAAATTGGTCAGGATTTAAGAGTTGTTGGTGGAAATCTTAATGAAGCAATAAATGAGGGCGTCAGGCAGGGGTATCTGGAAGGATATTTAAGAAAATCGGCCTGTCACCCTTTTACCCGAGCTAATACGGGTGATAATACACCGGCTATTATTCATTATAGTCTGGTTGATGGCGACGCTTTGAAAATAACTGTGGCACCCAAGGGCGGCGGCAGTGAAAATATGTCTAAGGTGGTTATGTTGAAACCGGCCGACGGCGTTGCCGGAATTAAAGAGCACGTTGTTGAATGGGTGCGGCAAGCCGGGGGCAATCCCTGTCCTCCGACCATTGTCGGGGTCGGCATCGGCGGCAATTTCGAGAGATCGGCGATGTTGGCCAAAGAGGCTCTGTTGCGCGAGGTTGGCAGTGTTAATCCTGACCCTGAGTTGCAAAGTCTGGAAGATGAACTGCTTGAAGCGGTTAATAATCTTGGCGTTGGTCCTCAGGGACTCGGCGGGCGAGTTACCAGTTTTGCGGTTCATGTCAAAATGTTGCCTTGTCATATCGCCAGTCTGCCTCTGGCTATCAATATTCAGTGTCATGCGGCTCGGCATAAGGAGGCGGTACTTTAGATGGAAAATATAATACGTTTGACCCCACCTTTAAGTGAGGAAACCGTAGCGGCGCTAAAATCCGGAGACCGGGTTTTGATTACCGGAACCATCTATACCGGTCGCGATGCGGCTCATAAACGTCTGGTTGACCTTCTTGATAAAGGGGAGGCACTGCCCATCCCTTTGCTGGGTGAAATTATCTATTTTGTCGGGCCGACTCCGGCTAAACCCGGAAAAGCGATTGGCTCGGCCGGGCCCACCACCAGTTACCGGATGGAT
>DAOVTG010000224.1 GCA_030633185.1 Deltaproteobacteria bacterium | reverse complement strand
TCAAGCCAGGCGACGGTTTCGGCATCAAGATGGTTGGTAGGTTCATCAAGTAACAGAATATCCGGTTTTTTCAGCAAAAGACGGCAAAGAGCAACCCGGCGTCGTTCACCGCCGGAGAGGATATCGACCTGGGTGTCGGCGGGTGGACAGCGTAGCGCCTCCATCGCCATATCGAGACGGGCATCAAGATCCCAGGCATCAGTGGCATCGAGTTTTTCTTGAACTACACCTTGTCGGGCAATCAGTTTTTCCATCTCGTCATCCGACATCGGTTCGGCAAACTGCTCATTGATTTTATTGTATTCATCGAGAAGGTCAACTGTTTCCTGAACCCCCTGTTCAACAATCTGGCGTACCGTCAGGGAGTTGTCGAGTTGCGGTTCCTGCTCGAGCATGCCGACGCTAAGGCCCGGGGCAATTGTGGTTTCACCGTTAAACTCGGTTTCGACTCCGGCCAAAATTCGCAAAAGGGTTGATTTGCCGGAACCGTTAAGGCCTAAGACCCCGATTTTAGCCCCATAAAAATAGGAGAGGCTGATATCTTTGAGAACCGGTTTATTGTCGTACTGTTTACTGACACGGATCATCGAGTAGATGATTTTGTTGGCTTCCACACTCATACTTTACTGTTTCTCCTTCGGAATCGTAATTTTACGTTTTTCGGGATCCCGGTTCTGACGAAAAAAGATAGCGATATGGCCGGTCATGCCGACCATTTCACAGGCGTTAGCTTTTTCAAGCTCGGCGATTATCTCTTTTTTCTGCTCTTTCTCTTTGAAATCGATAAACTTTACTTTGATCAGTTCATGGCTCTCAAGGGCTTCTTCAAGGGCTTCGGACAGACTTTCACTGATTCCCTTCTGACCGATCAAGAGCACCGGTTTATAAGCATGGGCCAGGCCCCGCAGATATTTTCTTTGAAATCCTTTTAACATTTAATGTTGTTCCTTTTTAAAGTATTATTGTCGGCCCGGCAGTGCATCAAGCATGCTGCCGTTGCCGTTAATTTGAAAGGCGACGACCGGAGCCGTGGCACTGTAGGTGATATAGGTTGCAGTATCGATATCTCCGACAAAGAACTCTCCGGCAAGATTGGAAGCTTTCTGATATCCACTAAGAGGAAGACTGGCTGTTTCAACCAGAGTGCCATCATTCCTGTAAGCTTTCAGAGTGACAGTGATTGGTTCAGAAGTGGTGTTGGCTATGGCCAGGGCGGTCCAATCGTTGGCACTGTTTTTCGCAAAGATTCCGGAAAGACCATCAATGCCGATGCTGGAGTAACCAGCTAACTGTTGGCCGTCGGTAGTCGCAAAAAGTTCAAAACCATTGATCGGTACGGTGGCCTCTATTTTCATCCAGGCCGTATCCTCCGGTAACTGTAACTGAGAAATAGATCTGATGAAGTTGCTTTCAGCCGCAATTTCAATCGGAGTCGCGGGCTCGGCCGGGCTCAACAGGGTGCCGTCGGCTGCATATGCATTGATAACCAGTTCACCGTCAATTGAACCCGGATTGAAAGCGGCAATGCCGGTCCACCATTCATCATTACTAACAATATGAGGGTAGTAAATGGTTGTGCTGGTGCCGTCTTTAAATAAAGTTCCACTTAGTTGCATGCTGTTGCTGAACATCTCCAGGCCGATTACGCCTTCGGCGTTACTGATGATTGCAGATTTAATGTTCTCTGTCGACAACCCTTCGAGAAAATCGGCAAGATTAATAGCCCTGTGAGCTTTTGCCGGTAAGGAGAGCGTTTGGCTTTCCCCATTGTTAAAAGTGAAGGTTAGCTCACGGTTTTCAGAGGTTGTATTGACCAGGGCCAGTCCGGTCCACCAGCCATCTTCCATGGCGATATGAGAAACGCCGATATCGTTCCGGGTGACATTGGTGGTTGCCGGAATCGCAGCCCGATATTTTAGTCCCGGATAGTCGTAAAATTTTATATAACCGTAGGTTGTCGGACTGCTTGTTTCTAAGACTATATATCTGATCGACTCCGGGTTTGAGAAAAATTCTCCGACAAGAAACTCAACTCGGCCGGCGGCCGGTAGTTCAAGAGTGTGGCTGTCATCGAGAAGTACGCCATCGGTATTGTAGGTTTTGAAGGTTCCGGTTAAAGGGGTGTCCGGGCTGGTATTGATGACGGAAATTTCGGTTTCCCAGCCATTGCCGCTGGCGATGTGGGGGAAATAGACCAGATAGGCCGGATCACAATCTTCCACATCCTCACAAGAGACTGTATCACCACGCCAGAATGTCATTCCACCACCAAGGCTGTAGACCGTCTCGTAGCCATTCCGGGAGAGGATTGATGCGGCACTACTACTGCGGCTGCCGCTGCTGCAAACGACCAGAATTGGTGCTTCGGTTGGCAGATTGTCATACTCTTCGGCAAAGACTTCGGTGTTATATGGGTAATTGATGGCACAGGGAATGTGCCACGGGCAATACTCATAATTTTCCCGGACATCGACAACGACAAGGTCATCGATAGAGGTATATAGCTCTTCGGCTTCAGAGCCTGAAATAGTTGTATAGGCGTACCCCTTGCCATGCAGAAGGCCCGCAATCATAACTACTGCCATTAAGGTCAGGATAAATCTTTTCATCTCATGCTCTCCCGTTAGATCTTGAAATAAATTAGCTACTGTCGTCAATTAAATTTCTGATTATATGAGTAAGGTTTGGTTGTCCAGTAAAAAATTATCTGTTATGATTTTTTTTTAATTCTCGTAGGAGCTCCAGGCGTAGCAGGTTAAGAGCTTGGGCGGCAAAGATTTTCTTGTTGAGTCGCCGTTTGCCGAAAGGGAAAAAGTAGCGTCGGCTTTCGACTTTTGCGGGCCCGGCAAGAGCGATACAGACGGTACCCACCGGCTTTTCCAGAGAACCGCCAGCGGGGCCGGCGATACCGGTCGTCGCGATGGCGTAGGTGGCGTTGCCGAGTTTCTTTACGCCGGTGGCCATGGCTTTTGCAGTCTCTTCATGAACCGCTCCCCATTTTTCAAGGAGTGTCGGCTCGACTCCCAGGACTTCCTGTTTAGCGGCATTGGCATAAGTGACGGCGGAGAGAAGAAAGTAATCCGAACTTCCCGGCCGATCGGTCAGCCAGTCGGCAATCAGGCCGCCGGTACAACTCTCGGCGACCGCCAGGGTTGCACTTTGTTGGAGCAAAAGATCGCCGACGACAGCTGCCATCGGTTGACCGGTCAGCGAAACTATTTTATGGCCCAGTTTTTCTTTGATCCAGTTAGTGGCCTCTTCTTGTTCTTTGACAAGTGCAGCTTCGTCACTGTTTTTCTGGTAGAGTTTGATCTGAACTTCAGGGAAACCAGCCCTGAAACCGAGTTTGATGTCGGGAAAAAGGATGGGGAATTCTCTCAATTTCTCTTCCAGTGCCGACTCACCCAAACCAAAAGTGGAAATATTTTCAGTTTTGTAGTAGTAGGGTTCTTTAAGTTTCTGCCTGATTCGCGGGACAACCTGCTCACTGAGCATTTTTCGCATCTCCGTCGGAACTCCGGGGAGAAAGAAAAAAGTTCCCCGCCCGATTATTAACGAGAAGCCCGGGGCCGTGCCGATGGGATTTTCAAGGATCGTGGCACCTTTGGGAAAGCGGGCTTGTCTGATATTGCTTTCGGGCATGCTTTTTTGTTTGGAAACAAAGAAGCGTTCAATTTTTTTAAGAGCTTTTGTATCGAGTTTCAAAGGAACTCCGGCAGCTTGGGCCGCCGCCTCCCGGCTCAGATCGTCCAGGGTCGGCCCCAGACCTCCGGTTACGATAATGATATCGGCTCGCTCGGCAAGTTCCAGCAAGATTGAGATGAGCTCTTTTTCATCATCCCCGACACAATTGTGCCGGGTTATTTTAATCCCCAGCTCTTCAATTTTTTCAGAGATATAGGCGGAGTTGGTATCGATCAGGGCCCCGCTGCGGATCTCGTCGCCGGTAGCCAAAACTTCTGCGATCATAATTTCTCTCTTTCTTAGAACCGCTATTGGTAGGTTGTTTTATGCGATTTTCTTGGTTGTTCTTATCGGTTGTAGTGGTTTTTTTATTGAATGGCTGCTTTCTTACCAAGGTGGTGACGGTTCCCATGCGAGTCGGCGGAGCGATTATCTCGGTTGTCCCGATTTGTGGTGAAACCATAGATGATGCCATTGGTGGAGCCGCTGACCTGGTTGATAAAGTACCGCTGTAGTTTTGATGGCGTCGTAAAAAGTCCGATCTACTGCGCTGTTGTGGTTTTTCAGGCACTCGACATACTACATGTATGGTCTCGCGCCTGAAAAACCACAACAGCTTGTATATCGAAATTTTTACTTAGCCATCCCGTGACTTTTTACGAGGGCATCAGTTTT
>DAOVTG010000179.1 GCA_030633185.1 Deltaproteobacteria bacterium | reverse complement strand
AGTGTTGATTGCCAAACCGGGGCTCGACGGTCATGATAAAGGGGCCAAGGTGGTTTGTCACGCTCTATTGGAAGCCGGTATGGAAGTGATTTACTCCGGCTTGCACAAAACCATCGACCAGATTGTCAGCAGCGCCATCCAGGAAGATGTGGATGCGATCGGGCTGAGTATTTTGTCCGGGGCTCATCTTTTTAATGCCCAAAAACTTATCGCTGCTCTGCAGGAGCAGGGTGCAGATGATATTATCGTTTTTGTCGGCGGGGTTATCCCGGATCGGGATATCGGCAAGCTCAAGGCGTTAGGGGTGGAAGGGGTGTTTCCCGGTGGTCTGCCTCTGGGTGACACGGTTGAATTTTTACGCCGGAAAACAGGAGTTCTTTAAGTATGGGAGTGGCAAAATATAGCAAGGATGAAAAAGGCCGGGTTACCGAGGTTGAATATCTGTCGGGCATAAAAGTGAAGTCGGTCTACACGCCTGAAGATCTGGATCGTTGTGGTTTCAGTTACGACCAGGATTTGAATGATCCTGGTGAGTATCCTTTTACCCGGGGCATCCACCCGCAGGGATATCGCAGCCGTCCGTGGACGATGCGGCAATATTCAGGTTTTGGTACTCCTGAGCAGAGTAATGAGCGTTTTAAACTGCTGATTGCCAACGGTCAGAATGGCTTGAATGTCGCATTTGATCTGCCTAGTCAAATGGGGCTTGATTCCGATGACCCGCAAGCCGAAGGTGAGGTCGGCCGGGTCGGCATGGCGGTTGATTCCCTGCGTGATTTTGAACTCGCTTTCAAGGATATTGCCCTGGATCGGATCGGCACTGGATTGACGATTAATGCGGTGGCTTCGATTATGTTGGCCATGTATCAGGCCGTGGCTGAAAAATACGGTTTCAGTAAGAAGGTCATCAGTGCCACCCCGCAAAATGACATCTTAAAGGAGATCATCGGTCGTGGGGCCTGGATCTATCCCCCGGCTGCCGGGGTGAAATTGATTGGTGACACGATTGAATACTCGGTCAAGGAGATGCCCAAGTGCAATCCGGTCAGTATCTGCGGTTATCATATTCGTGAATCGGGAGCGACCCCGGCCCAGGAGATTGCCTACGCTATTCAGATCGCTAATACCTATATTGATGAAGTTCTGCAAAGGGGACTTCATATCGATGATTTTGTCGGCCGTTTTTCATTTAATATTAATATTTACGGCAATATGTGGGAGACGATTGCCAAATTGCGGGCGGCCAAAAAAATGTGGGCCAAAAATCTGTCTGAACGTTACGGGGCCGGTAAAAAGGATAAGAAGGTACTCTTTTTTCGGGGACTTTTTGGCGGCGGCGGTTCGGGATTGACCAAACAGCAGCCCTTAAATAATATTGCCAGAGGGGCCTATTATGGTCTGGCGGCGGCTCTCGGCGGGGCCCAGACCACAGCTCTCTGTTCGTATGACGAAGCCTATACGATTCCCACTCCTCAATCCGCGATGATCTCCTTGCGCACCCTGCAGATGTTGATGGATGAGGTTGGTCTGCGGGATACCGTCGATCCTCTGGCGGGTTCTTATTTTATCGAAACCATTACCAAAGAGATGGAAGAGCTGATCGAAAAAGAGATGGCTGAGATTGATGCTTACGGCGGGATGCTCAAAGCGGTTGAAGATGGCTATGTTCAAGGTAAAGTGGCCCGCCAGGAGTATGAATTCCAGAAGGGGTTGGAGAGCGGCGAATTTGTCAAGGTGGGGGTCAACAAACATGTCATGGATGAGGACGGCGACGACGTGGAACTCCATGAATATGATGAGGAAACTGCCGTGGCCAAGATTGCTGGTCTGCAAGAGCTTAAACGCGAACGGAGCAGCCGGGTTGTGGCTCAGAGTTTGAAGAGCCTGGAACAGGCAACCAGAACCGGAGGTAATGTTATGCCGCCGCTGGTTGAGTGTTGTCGAAATTATGTTACCGTAGGTGAGATGGCGGCAATTTTTAAAGAGGTCTACGGGGAGTTTAAAGAACCCAATATCTTTTGAAAAGGGTTAAATGTGATTCACGGGAGTAGAAGATGGTATTTAAGATCGGCATTGATGTAGGTGGTACCTTTACTGACTTTCTTTTGACCGGAGAGGACGGTAGTACGGAAATTTATAAGGTTCTTTCCACGCCTGATGATCCTTCGATTGCAACCATGAAGGGGCTTGGCGAGATGGCTGCTAAACGGGGATTGTCGATCAAGGTTTTTCTCCAGCAAGTTTCTACGATTGTGCATGGTACGACGGTAACCACTAATGCTATCTTGACTTATTCCGGAGTGAAAACCGGTCTTCTGACTACCGAAGGGGTGCGTGATGCCCTGGAGATGCGGCGTGGTATTCGCGAGGAGCAGTACAATAATCGCTATGAAAATGCCAAGCCGGTGGTCGAGCGTTATCTGCGTTTACCGGTCAAAGAGCGAATTGACTATCAAGGAGAGGTGATTACTCCTCTGGATATGGCGGATGTTCGGCAACAGATAGCTGTTTTGAAAAAGGAGCAGGTGGAGGCGGTGGCCATCTGTTTTATGAACTCTTTTGCTAATGCCGACCATGAACAGGCGGTGGCCGACCTGGTCGGTGAGCTGCTGCCGGATATTTTTGTTACAGTCTCTTCATCTCTGCTGCCGTCGATCCGTTTTTATGATCGAGTCAGTACGACAGCTTTAAACTCTTATGTCGGGCCGATTTTGAAAAGTTATCTCGCTTCCCTGATCAGTAAACTCGAAACTGAAGATTTTCAGGGAGTTTTATTGATTATGGCCTCTAATGGCGGGGTGGTGTCGCCTCAACATGCCATGGAGAAAGCCGCCGCCACGCTGCTTTCGGGCCCGGCTGGCGGCCCGGTAGCCGGGGTTTACTATGCCGGAGCCCAGGGCTACAACGATTGTATTACGGTCGATATGGGCGGTACCAGTTTTGATGCTGCCGTGATTAAAGATAAAACCCCGTCGATGACGACGGTGGGCGAGATTAATCGTCTGCGCACGGCTTTGCCGATGCTTAACGTGGTTACGATTGGTGCGGGCGGAGGTAGTATCGGTTGGATTGATGAGAGTGGCCTGTTGCGGATGGGGCCGCAAAGTGCCGGGTCTAAACCGGGGCCGGTCTGCTATGGTTTGGGCGGCACGCTGCCGACCTGCACCGATGCCGATCTGATGCTTGGTTATCTGGAACCGGGCTTTTTTGCCGGCGGCCGGATCAAGCTCGACAGAGCCAAGGCCGAAAAAGCGATTAAAGAGAAAATTGCCAAGCCGCTCAATTATGATGTTTTTACGGCGGCGGCGGGAATGTATAGTATCATTAATGTTAATATGGCGGCGGCGGTGCGTGAAGTGGCGATCAAACAAGGGAGTGATCCTCGTGATTTCCCCATGGTGGTTGCCGGTGGGGCGGGCCCTAACCACTCCTGCATGATCGCTGCGGAGCTCGAAATTCCCCTGATGATCATCCCCCGGGAGTCGTCGATTTTTTGTGCTGCCGGAATGCTCATGTCTGATTTGAAACATGATTTTGTCAAAAGCTATATTACGCTTCTCGACCAAGCTGATAAAACCCTCCTGCAACGCTATTTTCAGGATATGGAAGCTGAAGGGTGCAAGATATTAGCCAGTGAAGGAATTCCCGATGAGCGCATCAGTTGCACTTACTCCCTAGATCTGCGTTATATGGGGCAGTATCACGAAGTCACTGTGAATGTCTCCGCCGCCAATCTGGCCGCCGGTGACTGGGAGGCAATCGCCGCCACTTTTCATCCGGTGCATAATCAGCTCTTTGGTTATTCACTAGGCGATGGGAAAACCCCGGTGGAGTTGATCAATCTCCGTTTGATCGCCACCGGCAAAACCGAAAAACCGGTTTTCAGTTTACGTGACTACGCTGGAGAAAATCCGGAAAAAGCCTTCAAAAAATATCGCCAGGCCTACATCCCCGGTGAAAATATTTTTCAGGAGATTCCGGTATTTGACGCCTTGAAACTTAAGTTTGGCAATAAGATCACCGGCCCGGCAATTTTGGAACAGGTCAATACCTCGGCCTTCATCACTCCAGACTACAGTGTCATGGTCGATAAATATGGCAGTTATACGGTTTATAATAAAAATCTGGAAAGTGAAATTATCAAGAAAATCACACCTTAGGGTTTTTACAAACTATCTCGATGCGGGGACAGACCTCCAGGCAGGGCTTTAGCCCAAGCCGGGCTGAGCTCTGTCCCCCCTTGCGAAGCAGGGCGAAGCAAAGTTCAATGTTATCCGGTGTAACTTACGAGTTGAATTTCCGGTCACCCCGAGAAAGGAGAAAACAAAACATGTCCCCGATTATCGATAAGGTTCTGGTGTCAATCCTCAGGCGGCGTTTTAAGGCGATAACTGATGAGATGAGTATTGCCTTGGAGAAAACCACGCGCTCTCCCATCCTTTGCGAGGCCAAGGATTTTGTTACCGGTCTTTACGATGCTCAGGGAAAGATGCTGGAGCAGACTGAGAACCTGCCGATCCTGGCCTTTTCTCTGGCCCCGGTGTGCGAATATATCATCAATTACTATGGTGATGAGATCTATCCAGGAGATGTCATTTTCCATAATGATGTTTTTTCCATGGGTAATCAGAATAATGATGTAGCCGCTTTTAAACCAATTTTTTATCAAGATGTTTTGATCGGCTGGGCCGCCTGTAAGGGGCATCAGGCCGATATCGGCGGCGCAGTTCAAGGGGGCTATAATCCCAACGCGACCGAGGTTTGGCAGGAGGCTTTACGGATTCCGCCAATTAAGGTCTATGAAAAGGGAAAACTCAGAAAAGATGTCTGGGATCTCATCTTTGCCAATATCCGGCTGCCGATTGTGGCCGAGGATATGAAGGCTGAAATCGGCAGTTGTGTGGTTGGTGAACGCGGCTTGACCGCGATTGTCGAGCGTTACGGCATCGAGGTTTTTGAGAGCCACAAGAGATATCTTTTTGACTCAACGGAAAAGATGATGCAGGCGGAGATCAAAACTATTCCGGTCGGCATCTATAAAGGGGAAAGCACGGTTTTTTACGATGGTAAAACCCCAGGCTCAACCTATAAGATTCGGGTCTCCATTGAGGTGACCGATAAAGATATAACCTTTGACTATTCGGCTACCGATGGGCAGACCTCGGGATTTGTTAACGGTACCTATACCTCTAGTGCCTCGGCCACCATTCTTACTTTTCTGCAGATGGTTAATCCCGACATCCCTCATAATGACGGCATGGTCAGGCCGATCAATATCATCATTCCCGAGGGGACTATTCTCAATGCCCGCTACCCGGCGGCCACCACTTACGGCAATCATCTCTGTCCCAATAATGCCGATGCCATTATGAGAGCCCTGGGCAAGATTATTCCTGATCGAGTTACCGCCGAATGGAATGAGCTGCTTTGTGCTTT
>DAOVTG010000169.1 GCA_030633185.1 Deltaproteobacteria bacterium | reverse complement strand
TCTTGGTTTTCCCGGAGGGCCGGTGATTGAAAAACGGGCTCGGGCCGGTGACCCCAGTGCCATAAAATTGCCCCGCGCCTGGCTCGGTCGGGAGTCACTTGATTTTAGCTTTAGCGGCTTGAAAACTGCGGTTCGGACGGTTCTAGAGCGCCAGACAGAAACCTCCGAGGCTTTTGTCAGCGATCTGGCAGCCTCTTTTCAGGAGGCCGTGACCGATGTCTTGGTGCGCAAAACCCTGATTGCCGCAGAGCGTTACCAGGTCAAAAGGGTGACTCTGGCAGGTGGGGTCTCCTGTAACGGTTATCTGCGTCAGCGCATGAGTGATGCGACCCGCTCCCAAGGGGTCGATTTTTTTCTGGCACCGCCTGAATTTTGTACCGATAATGCCGCCATGATCGGCCTGGTCGGTCGTCGGCGTTTGGCTGCTGGTCTGACTGATGACCTTACTCTTAATCCCAGTTCTCGTCTGCCATTGTGAAAAGTAACATTACTAACTCATCTACTTTTAAAATTTCACCACGTCAGGCCAAGAAACGTCTTGGCCAGCACTTTTTGCGGGATCGTCAGGTGATCTCCCGAATTATTGACCTGGCGGCTCCGAAGCCCGGCGAAAACGTGTTAGAGATAGGTCCCGGTGAAGGGGTTTTAACGGCGGCACTGCTTGAGAGTGGTGCCCGGGTGGTGGCGGTTGAGGCTGATCGTGATCTTTGGGAGCCTTTAGAGAAACGTTTCAGTTCGGTTTCAGCGGCCGACTTCAGCTTGCAGTGCGGTGATTTTCTCAAACTCGATTTCGATCAGGTTTTTGCCAAAAATCAAAACTTGTCGACTCCGGTTGCCGTGGTAGCTAATATTCCTTACCAGATTACGACCCCGATATTGTTCAAGTTGATCAAGTATCGGCACCTTTTTTCCCGGGCTATCTTGATGATGCAGGAGGAGGTCGCGGCCCGGCTTTTGGCCGAGCCGGGGAGTCGTGATTATGGTCGTTTGACGGTTGGTGTCGGTCTCTATTGCGATATTGATTCCGGATTCAAGGTTTCTCCTGGTGCTTTCTCACCGCGGCCCAAGGTTTGGTCTCGGGTCGTACGTCTTGAATTTCTTGATCAGCCGCGCTACCCGGTGGCAGATACGGTTTTTTTTGAACTTCTTGTGCAGACTCTTTTCAGTCAGCGTCGCAAACAGATTATCAATCCTTTGAAAGGGTTGCTGACTAATTTAAAACGAGAAGAGTTGAGTGAAAAACTGGTGGCCGCCGGATTTACACCCAGTGACCGCCCCGCGACTTTGGCTCCGGCTGAACTGGTACGTTTGGCTGATTGTTTGGTGGCGTGGCAAAAAAGGTAGTATAAAAATATGATTCGTAAAACTATTAAAATCTTTTTCCTTTTGAGTCTCTTCGGCACCCTCATCGGGGTCGGTTCGGTGGTTGCACTCTTCTATTATTATGCCCGTGATCTGCCGAAAATCACCTCTCTTAAAGATTATCATCCCTATACGATGACTGAGGTTTTTGCTCGTGACGGCGAACTGATCGGCCGTTTCGGGATCGAGAAGAGAAAGGTGGTGCCGATCGAAGAGATCCCGGAACTTATGAAAAAGGCCTTTATTGCCAGTGAAGACAGTCGTTTTTATGAGCATCAAGGGCTTGATTTTTTAGGAATAACCCGGGCGATGATCAAAAATATCGAGGCTCGCCGTATTGTTCAAGGCGGCAGTACGATAACCCAGCAGGTGACCAAGGCACTTTTATTGACTCCTGAGCGTAAGTATAAAAGAAAGATCAAAGAGGCTATTTTGGCCTATCGTATTGAAAAATATCTCTCCAAGGATGAAATTCTTTTCATCTACCTTAATCAAATATATCTGGGGCATGGTATGTATGGGGTCGAGATGGCATCTCAGCGCTATTTCGGTAAGAAGGCTCGTGATCTAAATTTGGCCGAGATTAGCATTATCGCTGGCATGCCGAAGGCCCCGACTAATCTTTCGCCGATTACTTTTCCAAAACGGTCGGCTGCCCGACAGCGTTATGTTTTAGGGCAGATGTTGGAGCAGAAATTTATTACCAGGGAACAGCAGAGAGAGGCCTTGCTGGCTAAAGTTGTATTGGTTTCCCGAGCCGATCCCATGGCAAAAACCCCTTATTATACAGAGCATGTTCGCCGTTATCTGGAAAAAAAATATGGTTATGATCAACTCTACAAAGAGGGATTGCAGGTCTATACCGGGGTTGATGTTGCCTGGCAGCAGGCGGCCCAGGTCGGTATCGATAAAGAGTTACGTGAGCTTGCCAAAAGGCGGGGTTTTCGGGGGCCTTATCAGCGTTTAACCAGGGTTGGGGAGCGCGATAAATTTATTGCGAAGTTAAAAGATGAGCGCTTAGAACTCGATAATGCCGGTCTGGTTAAGGGTCGTTACAGCAAAGCCCTGGTGCTTGAAGTAGATGATGGGGAAAAAATTGTAAAACTTGATCTCGGCGGCCAACCGGCTTTACTCGCCCTTAAGGATATGGCGTGGGCCTGGCGTCCCAAAGCCGATGGCACGCGTCATTCCCGGGCCAAAATTAAAAAACCTTCCTCGGCTCTGGAGGTTGGTGATGTTGTGCTGGTCAGGATTAAACAGGTGAGTGGTGAGGTTGTTCCTGAAATTAAGGTGACCTTGGAAGAGGAACCCGAAGCTGAAGCCGCCCTCTTTGCCCTGGAGCCGAAAAGTGGTCTGGTCAGGGCTATGGTTGGAGGTTTGGATTTTAAGACCAGTGAATTTAACCGGGCAATTCAGTCGAGACGTTCGCCGGGTTCAGCTTTTAAACCGATTATCTACGCCGCCGGTCTCGATAATGGTTTAACCCCGGCCTCTATTTTTCTTGATAGTCCGATAATTTTCAAGGACGTCGGGGATGATTGGAGTTCATCCTGGAAACCTCGTAATTATGAGCAGAAATTCTACGGGCCGACAACTGTTCGTCAAGCTCTGATCCATTCTCGCAATCTTGTGACTATTAAAATGCTGCACCATATTGGTATTAAAAAGGTGATCAATTATGCCGGAAAGTTAGGTATCACTTCTAACCTGAATGCCGATTTGACTTTGGCTCTGGGCTCCTCGGGGGTGTCGTTGATGGAGTTGACTACGGCCTACGGGGTTTTTGCCAACCAGGGCCGTCTTATAAAACCGATTTTCGTCAAGCGGGTCGAGGATCGCCACGGTGAAGTTCTCGAAGAGAGTGAAAGGGTGGCCGTCGTTGGTTTAGAGTTGACATCGTTAATGCCCCCTGACTCGAAATCGGTCATCTCGCCTCAAACCGCTTATCTTATGACTAGTATGTTGGTCGATGTTGTCAAAAGAGGAACCGGGCGGCGTGCTGCTCGTGCTCTTAAAAGACCTTTAGCCGGTAAAACCGGAACCACTAATGACTATAACGATGCTTGGTTTATGGGTTATGCGCCTCAATTGGTGGCCGGGGTCTGGGTCGGTTTTGATGATCTCAAAACTCTGGGTCGTCATGAAACCGGATCTCGTACTGCCTGTCCAATATGGGTCAATTTTATGAAGGTCGCACTGGCCAAAATGCCGCCGGAAAATTTTGCGGTTCCGGCCGGGATTGTTTTTGCCAATATTGATGAGAAAACCGGTCTTCTGGCGGTGCCGGAGAGTGAAAAGACCATTTTTGAATGCTTTAAAGAGGGCACGGTTCCCGAGGAACTCTCCCAACCGGTGTCACCGGAAGAACTCGAAGAGAGTCTTTTTAATAATGAGTGACCACTAACCTACGTAAAGGGTTGGTGATTGTTACCGGTCCCACCGGTAGTGGTAAATCCACCACCTTGGCGGCGATGGTCGATCTTTTGAATAAAGAGCGCAAAGCTCATATCATTACCCTGGAAGATCCGAATGTCATTATGGTTGGGGATGATCTCGCCCATGTGAAGGTAGACCTCTGCTGAACTGTTTTTCTGGTTTTGCAGGCTTATCAGGGCATCTTTTTCCCGGTTGGCAGCTGACGATGGTAAAGTGTTCTTTTTGATCACTTTCAATCGGCAGGCACAGGAGGTACTGTACACTTTTAGTTGAAAATTGTCCTTGTGCCTTACTGTTCATGCCTTGGTGAAAAACCTGATAGTAAGGTAGTTGGTAATGTAGAGCATAAGCCTTGCCCAATTTGGCATAATCAGCCAGGCCCAGAAAGAGAAGGTTCTCCTTAAGGCTCTCATGCTCGACATTTTTCTGCTTTCTGCCGCTTCCTGGCATTACGCAGATCTTTTTCAGAAAGGAACTGCTTCCTTGTCAGAATTTTGGCCAGCAGATCGTCAGTCAGCACTTAAACCCCCATTTAAAATAAATTATAGAAAAAACTTGTAACTACTCAGATCGCCACCATATATTTAAGTGGCGCCTAAGTCAATTATCAAAGATATTCTTGATGTCTTTTGTAACCGAAAACCTTGCGCTTGGTCGTAGGTTTTGTTATTGGGTGCGGGAGCAACTGATTGCAGATACTTTTATGGACAACCCTGATGAGCTCGTAAAAAGTCGCGGGATGGCTAAGTAAAAATTTCGATAGACAAGATGTTGTGGTTCTCCAGGCGCGAGACCATACATGTAGTATGTCGAGTGTCTGGAGAACCACAACAACGCAGGATATCGGAACTTTTTACGACGCCATCACGGTTGACTGACCTTTGTTTTAGGAGTGAAGTTTGGCAAGAGTTTGGGATACGATAGCATTTAATGAGACTCCGGCCTTTGCGGCTTCGATGGCGAGGGCACGGTGCAAACGACGATCAATTCGCACATTAAATTGTCCGCTGTATCTCTTTCTTGCTGGTGCAACAGGGATGGGTTCTCCATGCCTCTGATAGCTTTCCTTTACACCCTCCCAGGCTGTTTGCAACTCTCTTAAAGCATCTTCAGGAGACTCTCCAAATGCAGATATGTTTGGCAGTTCAATGAAATGTGCAAGATATTCATCGTCATCGTCTAAAAATAGACTAATGCTGTAGCCGTCAAATTGGTCATGATTTTTCATTGTGATTCTCTTTACATAGGGTAAGGAATTGTTTTACTTGATAGCTTTTTACTTTTCCATTCTTACCTTCCTGGATGGGCAGGCGGGGCATCTTTGCTGAATACCAAATTTGGTGACTGCCTTTTTGGTGGTCAAGTATCCAGCCTGATTGGCGTAAAAGTGTTTGGAAATCCTTAAAGGAAATATCTTTCGGATTATTCATAGCACGGAGTAAAAGTTTTTCATGTTTTGTCATGAAGTAACTCTATACAGTTGCAACTTAAGAGTCAATATCGTTTTTTACTTTTCCTCGATTTTCTTCACTGAAAAATTTAAAAAATTTTCTTCTTTCTTTTCTTCGCTACATTCTTCCCTTAGATGTAAATTATGGCCATAAACGGCACCGGGCTTTCTCTGTCTTTGGACTTGGGGTCAAGACCAGCAAATAAATTATTGAATTCGAATTGTACCAAAAAAAAGAACTCATCGAATATCCAGGAGAAAAGCTGGATATTCGATATAACCCCCACCAACCAATATCAAAAAAGACAGCTATTCTATTGATACCCCCTCAATGTCGTCTAATGTTTGATTGGAGGAGTGTCCCTGATTTCTCTATATTTAAGTTGCTTACGAACCACAAGAAGCAAACAGAAAGTCCTACTTGTGATCCTCATAAATTT
>DAOVTG010000047.1 GCA_030633185.1 Deltaproteobacteria bacterium | reverse complement strand
GTTGTAGGCCGTAATCCGCTCATAAATATAAATATCACCATTAGGGCGTTTTTCACGCCGTTCGCCGACGTGAGTTTTTCCAGTTATTCGTTTAGGCATAGTAGATACTCCATTTTAACGTGTGCGTATAAGTATAATACGTACACGTTAAAATGGAAGAAAAAAACACGGCTTTGGGCGAAAAAACCGTGTCTGTAGGAATTTTTTACCCTTAACGTGTACGCTTTATACGACTTTCAGGTTAATAATAGCCGGGCTTCTTTGGTTGTTGGGCTACATTGTAAATATTATTACTCCGCAGAACGTACCGCTCGTACGTAATAATCCACGCCCTTAACATTGGTTACTAATAATCCATCTGAAAACCTTACCAACATTGCATCAGTAGACCCATTTAATTTGTTTGTAGATGACCAATAACCATCTCGGTTATCATCTTGGCCATATTGAATATTAGTGAAAATATTTTCTTGGGTTGCGGGGTTGATATTTAAAGGTTCCACAAGAGTCATTAACTCCGAAATCGTTGGTAGCCGCCAGCCTTTGCGTCCTCCTATGGTAGCACCATAGCAATGCATAACTGCACCATCCCATGTATGCGTTACATTGACATCAGTGTTAAGTTCCCAAACTAAGCCGGTTTCTCGATCGAGAACGGCCGCATCTCCCAAAACTTTTTCAAAACGTCCGGCAGATATGATCTGATGCCAGGATGGTGCTGCCGCTGCTGTCTGTCGACTACCGTCGTAAAAGGTTATGCCGCCTTCGCTATTTTCGATAAAGAGTTCACCTTCAAGGTTAACGTTGTCATTTAAAACCATCTCTGAAAACGCTGTGTGCGTAGTCAAAATGAAAAAAAACATAATTGTAAGGAACTTTAAGATAGATGATTTCAAGGTTAGCTTAGATCTCATTCGTTAATTCTCCATAAGTTGTAGATTTTGTGTATCAATAATTTACGGGTTAGCTGAATAGTTACTATTTCACACTGTATATAATGCATTACATTCGGGTGAGCAGACAATATTATTATAACGTTTTTTGACTCAGCAGAACAATCTGGACATGGATACAGTAAAAGATCATTGTTGTAAAGTTTTAATTGATAAGTATTAAACAGGTGTACACCCGTATGAAAAACCATCTATACATTAGCCCATGTTTAACGGCGTAAAAAATATATCCATTTTAATCAGCAGCTTAAGCATAAAAAAAGATTCGAGTGGCACTACATTTATTTCATTTTGTTAATTTATCGTTTTTTACGTACCTACCGGTGAAACGGAAAAAAAAGAAAAAGAAAAAGGGGTCAAATCTTTATCCTTGACACTTGCAAAACGATCTGATAAGCCATAAACATGACCAGACCATTACGAATACAATTCCCAAACGCTGTTTACCACGTTATTAATAGGGGCAATGAGAAAAGTGATATTTTCAACGATGATGAAGATCGAAATTGTTTTCTGAAAATCCTTGCTCAGTCGTCCAAGACTTACAAGATTAAACTCTACTGCTATGTGTTGATGAAAAATCATTTTCATCTTCTGGTGGAAACCCCGCTTGGGAACCTTAGCGAGTTCATGCGTCATTTCAACATAACCTATACTTCCCACTACAACCGACGGCACAACCGGGTTGGCCATCTCTATCAGGGCCGATACAAAAGCATTTTAGTTGAAAAAGATTCTTATCTGACGATGGTCTCCAGATATATTCATCTGAATCCCGCAAGAACAGCTCTAATAAAAAGTTTAAAACCAGATCAACAGTTGCAGTATCTGTGGTCCTACAATTGGAGTAGCTTGCCGGGATATTTAAACCCGGCCATTCAACTTGAATTTTTGGACTATCAAACGGTTCTAGCTGAGTATGGCGGCTGTAATCAAACCGGAATAAACCAGTACAAACAGCAACTGGCCGAAGACTTAAATACAGATTTCAGTATAAATGATAAAATCATCGGTCAAAGCATACTTGGCGGCAAAAAGTTTGTTTCCCGTATAAAAGATAGCCATCTAAAAAATAAGAAAGAGCGGGAAAATCCTGGCGTCGGGGAAATTCACAAATATCTGTCACAAGATATTGTATTGTCTCTGCTGGCAGATGAATTTGGGGTGAAACCTGAGAAGATCTTCACAACGCAAGGACATATCAAACAAATTACCATGACCGTTCTTTACAACTATGCCAACTTGAATAATCGCGAAGTGGGGGAACTGTTCGGGGTTGACTACTCTACCGTCAGTCAAAACAGAAAACGTTTGCGGGAAAGAGTTGAAAAGGATAAAAAAGCTGAGACATTACTCGAAAAAATCGAGCTAAAATTGTCAAGGATAAAGATTTGACCCCTTTTTTTCTGCAACAACTGAATGTGTTTTTTCCCGCCTGGCAGGATCTTACAACCGCGGCCGGACAAGATAAAAAAACCCTCTATCTGGTCGGCGGCGCCGTGCGTGACCTGCTCCGCGGCCAAGCGATCAGCGACCTCGATTTTACCTGTCCGGCTAAAGATATGGAGTACTGGGAAGAGACTCTGCTGAAAACGGAAAACGGTCGTTTCATCACCTTGGGGGCGGAAAAATTCCTGACCCGCAGGTTGGTCGGTGATAAAATAACGATCGATCTGGCTGCCCTGAACGGCCCGGATCTGGCCGCTGATCTTGGGCGCCGTGATTTTACGATCAATGCCATGGCCTGGAACCTGCGTGAGCAAAGTTTCCATGACCCTTACAATGGCCGCAAAGCCTTGCAAGAAGGTGCCATTGTTTGCGTTGCTCCCGACAATCTATTAGCTGATCCCCTGCGGGTTGTCCGGGCGGCCCGCTTCATGTTGGAAATCAACGGCGAGCTGACGGCGGATACCAAAACGGCAATGACAACTGCAGTCAGATCTCTAGACCAAGTTGCCAAGGAACGCTTTGCCGTTGAATTCAACCATATCTTGGGCCACCGGCATGCAGCCCGCGGACTTAAGGAACTTGCCGCCGTTGATGCTTTGCAAAAGATTCTGCCGCCGTTGGCCCCGCTTGAGGGACTTGAACAGAATAATTTTCACCATCTTGATGCTTTAGATCACACCCTGGCAGTGGTAGAAGCTCTTGACCGATTTTGTCAAAGCAACCCATTCGCCATAACCCCGCTGGCAACCGCTGATCGCGTTCTCATCAAATGGGCCGCCCTGCTGCATGACACCGGAAAAGCCCTGACCAAAACCATCGACCCCGATACCGGCACCATTCACTTTTACGGTCATGAACGTTTTTCAGCCCATCTCGCCGGTGAAACCCTTGCCGGTTTCGCCCTCGGTAAAGAGTTTCTTAAACGCCTAAAGCGCCTGATCGAGAACCATCTGCGGCCCCTGCTCCTCAATTTAAGCAACGCCAAGGAGAAGGGGTTGCGCCGCCTAGTTTTTGACCTCGGGGATGACCTTGACCTGCTCCTGCTCCACGCTCTGGCCGATCTCGAAGCCACCCGGGGCCGTGACCCTGGGCCTCGACGCGAAGCCCTGCTCAAATTGGGGCGCCGCCTCAGGGAAATTTATCACCTTGAACGGGCCAATTTTATCAAACCCCTAATCAGCGGTAAAGACCTGATCGCTTTAGGACTTGAACCGGGCCCGGCCATTGGTATCATCATAAAACTGATCCACCAGAAACAACTTAACGGAACTATCAACAGCCCGGCGGAGGCCTTAGCTGAGGCGCGGCTCTTAATTGCAGAAAAATAGATGCGATGACAACAACTACTCAGCGTGTTATGGTTCAAACTGTCTCGATGCGGGGACATGCCTCCAGACCGGGCTTCAGCCCGTGGCGGGCTGAGCCGTGTCCCCCTCGAAGAGGGCAAAGCGAAGTTCGAAGCCTTCTGCGGTATCTTTGCGAGGTAGTTGAATAGCGAAAAAATAGATATCATAAATCAGATATACAAAATTATATATACTAAAATGATGGTCGAAAAAAGATTGACAAATAAAGCACAATAGTATATGAGCCCACCGGTTTACCAGAGAACGATCCTATTTCCATAAGCACCACCACTATTGTCCCGGATTGAGGACGTATGGCAACTCTACAATACAAAATAAACAATATGGCAATTCACCGCTATCCGAGAATCTAAGTACTAACAGGGCAACGGTCTGAGATTTCAGATGCGCTGCCCTTTTTTTTCCACCAGCCCAGCTGGTGAGAACCATTAACCGACCGGCCAAAAAGAGCCGGTAAAACTTACTTTTCCTTTAGGAGGAACAGAAAATGGGATTAGATTTCAAAGTCTTTAACGCCCCTGAACTAGCTGACTGGGAGATCGCCGCACTGGCCGAAGAGAAAATGATGAAACCGATCACCGAGATCGCCGATGAACTTGGCCTGATTGGTGAAGAGTTGATTCCGATGGGCAAATTCGTTGCCAAAATCGACTACATGAAAGTTCTGGAACGCCTCAAAGATAAGCCGGACGGAAAATATGTCAACGTCACCGCGATCACCCCGACCCCCTTGGGCGAAGGCAAAACCACGACCAGCATGGGCTTGGTTCAAGGTCTTGGTCTGATGGGCAAAAAAGTTGTCGGCGCTATCCGCCAGCCTTCCGGCGGCCCGACTTTCAACGTTAAGGGTTCAGCTGCCGGCGGTGGTATCTCGCAGACGATTCCGCTGACCCCGTTCTCTCTCGGTTTGACCGGCGATATCGACAATATCATGAACGCTCATAACCTGATGATGGTCGCCTTGACCTCCCGCATGCAGCATGAGCAGAACAATAACGACGCTTTCCTCGAAAAGAAAGGTCTCAAACGCCTTGATATCGACCCGAACCAAGTTCAGGTCAAATGGATTATCGACTTCTGTGCCCAGGCCCTGCGTAACATCGTTATCGGCATTGGCGAACGCCTTGACGGTATGCTTATGGAATCGGGTTTCGCGATTGCGGTCTCCTCGGAAATCATGGCAATCCTGGCCGTAGCCAAGGATCTCGCCGACATGCGTGAGCGCATGGGCAAAATTATCGTCGCCTACAATAAGTCCGGTAAAGCCGTTACGACCGAAGATCTTGATGTCGCTGGCGCCATGACCGCCTGGATGGTCAAAGCTTTGAATCCCAACCTTTTACAGACGGTTGAAGGACAGCCAGTACTCGTTCACGCCGGACCTTTCGCTAATATCGCTATCGGCCAGTCCTCAATCATCGCTGACCGTATCGGCCTCAAGCTCTCTGACTATTTGGTCACCGAGTCCGGCTTCGGCGCCGACATCGGTTTTGAGAAGTTCTGGAACCTGAAGTGCCGTTTCTCCGGCCTGATTCCGAACTGTTCGGTTATCGTTGCCACCGTCCGCGCCCTCAAGATGCATGGCGGCGGCCCGGCAGTTGTTCCCGGACGGCCTCTGGCTAAAGAGTACACCGAAGAGAACGTTGATCTGGTCGTAGCCGGTTGCAGTAACCTTATGGCCCACATTGAAACTGTCAAGAAAGCCGGTATTGCCCCGGTCGTCTGCATCAACAGTTTCTACACCGATACCGAAACCGAAATTGCTGCGATTAAAGCAGAGTGTGAAAAAGTCGGGGCTCGCTGTGCGGTTTCCCGTCACTGGCAGTTCGGTGGTGAAGGTGCCAAAGAGCTTTGTGAAGCCGTTATTGCCGCCTGTGAAGAGCCGACTGACAACTTCAAGTTCCTCTATGAAGATTCAACCCCGCTGAAAAAGCGCATCGAACTGCTGGCCACCGAAGTTTATGGTGCCGACGGTGCTTCCTTCACCGATGAAGCTTTGAAGAAAATTGAGATGATCGACAATGACCCCGAACTCTCCAAACTCGGTACCTGCATGGTCAAAACCCATCTCTCCCTCTCCCACGATCCAACCTTGAAAGGGCGCCCGAAAGGTTTTATCTTCCCGATTCGCGACGTCCTTATCTATCAGGGCGCCGGTTTCTGTGTACCGCTCTCCGGTACGATTAAACTGATGCCGGGTACGGCTTCCGATCCGGCCTACCGTCGTATCGATGTCGATACCGCAACCGGCCAGGTAAAAGGTCTCTTCTAAGAAAGTGTGAAGTGTGAGGTTAGAAGGGTGAAAACCTTTCTGACTTCACACGTAACTACTCAGTAACTACTCAGTACTCAGGAGCCATCTGCAAACTGCCGGGATTGGGGTCATTGCTGGTACAAGGTGCGTCAGCACCCCAGCTTTGACCCCGTTTATGGGAGCGAAGCAATGTTCGCTCCCATTTGTTGCGGCTTTATAGTGGGAACCTGACTAATTACCTTTACACTTCTAACTTTCACCCTTTTAAAAACTGGAGTATCGAGGGGATCCTTTCCTGATATTCCAGCTTTTTCGTTTTAAGAGATCTTTTTTATAACGATTTTTGACTGTGTTTAAATTCACGTACACAGGTAAAAGCAGCTGGCCTTCAAATAGAAGAAAATTATGCCCAAAGCGATCCATCAGGTAACCTTCCAGCCCAATGACCTTACGGTCGACGTTTTCCGAGACGGTGAAAACCTGCTCCGGGTTGCGATTGCGGCAGGGGTTCATGTCAACGCCTCCTGCGGGGGTAATGGGGCCTGTGGTAAATGTCGGGTAATTATCGAGCAAGGCCATCCCGAATCCGAGAAGTCAGCCAAGATCAGCCCGGAAGATTGGGAAAAAGGCTACCGCCTGGCCTGCACCACCAAAGTCGTTGATGATCTGATCGTCACGATTCCGCCGGAATCACGCATTGACAACTCCGTTTTAAGAAAAGATTTAGGTCAGAAACAGCACACATTGATGGCCCGCGACCTCAACTCTCTGGTTCAGGGCGTCAAGATCAACCCCGCCGTCTACAAATATTACATTGAGCTACCACCCCCAACCCTGGATGATAACTTAAGCGATCTTGGTCGCCTCATGCGGGAGCTCAAAAACGAACACCAACTTGAACATGTCTCCGCTGACTATTTTCTCCTGCGCCGCCTGCCCCGTCTTTTGCGAGAAGCCAAATGGAAAGTCACGGTTACCATAGTCTACAACCCCAAAGGCCTCAAACTTATAGATATAGAAGCCGGGGATACCAGAGATAAAAACTACTCCATTATAATAGATATCGGCACGACCACGGTTCAAGGCCAACTCTTAAACCTCAACGCTTCGCACCAGGCCGAAGAGCGCTCGGTTATCGATGATCTCGAAAGTGACCTGCTGATAGCATCCGATGCCAAATATAATTCACAGGTTCGTTTTGGTGAAGATGTCATCACCCGTATTGTCTACTCACAAAAAGGTGATGGCCTAAATGAGTTACACCGAGTGATTATCAGTGATCTCAACGAAATAATTGATAATTTGGTTACTCAAGGAGGTATTGATAAAAAGCAACTCTCCCATCTCGTGGTGGCGGCAAATACCACTATGAGCCAGTTTTTCCTTGAGATTGATCCCAAATACCTCCGCGAAGACCCTTATGTCCCGACAGCTAATTTCTTCCCTCCGGTTCGGGCTATGGACTTAGGCCTCAAGCTTCCTGATTACGTCCATGTCTACACCTTCCCGGCGGTTGCATCTTACGTTGGCGGCGATATTGTTGCCGGTATCTTAGGCTCGGGGGTTTTCCAACGCGAAGAATTGACCCTTTTTATGGATATCGGCACCAATGGCGAACTCGTTTTAGGCAACTGCGACTGGCTCGTCTGCACCTCTTGTTCCGCCGGACCCGCCTTTGAAGGCGGCGGCATCAAATATGGTATGCGGGCCACAACCGGAGCGATTGAACAAATTCGTATCAACCCGCAAACCTATGAACCGATGCTGCTCACTATCGGCAAAGAGAAACCTCTGGGCATTTGCGGCTCCGGGATTATCGATGCCATCGCCGAGATGCTTCTGGTCGGCCTCATTGAACCCAACGGTAAATTCAAGCAGGATCTTGAAACCGAACGTATTCGCGAAGGCGAAACCGGTTGGGAATACGTCCTCGCCAAAGCTGATCAGAGCGCCGAAGGAATTGATGACATCACCATAACCGAAGGTGATATTGACAATATTATCCGCACTAAAGGGGCTATTTATGCTGGCTGCCGGATCCTTTTGGAAAGTGTCGGCCTCACCTTTGAAGAGCTCGACAGCTTTATAATCGCCGGCGGCTTCGGCAAATATATCAACCTGGAACGAGCCATCACCATCGGACTACTGCCCGAAATAGATCTTGAAAAATTTATGTTCGTCGGCAATGGAGCCCTACTCGGTGACCGCTTGGTCTCGGTCTCACGAGAGATGATGAGTGAAGCCCGAAAAGTTGCCGAGATGATGACCAATATCGAGCTCGCCAACAATATGAAATTTATGGATGAATATGTTGCGGCCCAGTTTCTGCCGCACACCGACACCAACGCCTTTCCAAAAACCATGGAAATGTTGAAATAGGATATAAAAATGGGAAAATCAATCGCTATCGCCGGTAAAGGCGGAACCGGAAAAACAACTTTAATCGGCCTGATCCTACGCTGGATGGCGGAACAGGGGATGAAACCGATATTAGCCGTTGATGCTGACGCCAACGCTAACTTAGGTGAAGTCCTGGATGTCGAGGTACCCGGCAACATTGGGGCTCTTCGGGAAGGCATGAAAACCGATGTCCCGCACGGCATGACCAAAGAAGCCTACATGGAGTACCATATCCAAAACCTTCTGGTTGAAACCGGCATCTTTGATCTCTTGACCATGGGCCGTCCCGAAGGTGCCGGTTGCTACTGTTACGCCAACGCCCTCTGCACCAAATTTATCGATTTTATGGTCAAAGAGTATGACTATGTCGTCATCGACAATGAAGCTGGCATGGAACACTTAAGCCGCCTTTTGATGAAAGATATCGACCTCCTGCTAGTGGTCTCAGACCCCAGCCTGCGGGGCATCAGAACAGCCGGTCGGATTAAGGAGCTGGTCGAAGAGTTAAATCTCAGAGTTGGCCGCCTGGCCCTGGTCATAAACCGGGCCATCGACGGCAAATTAGTTGATGAAGCCTACACCTTAATCGATGAAATCGGCATTGAGCTGGCCGGGGTTATTCCCGACGATCCCCTGCTGGCCAAGTTTGACCGGGAAGGCAAAGCCACCATCAAACTTCCGGCTGACGCCATCTCTTTCCAAGAAGTAGGGAAAATTATGCCAAAAATATTTCCCTTCTAGATTTGAAGTAATATTTTTCTTGAATTAATTTCGCGGATGTGTTTATAGTCCCGCGCTTTGCAAATATACAATGTACAGTATGATCGTCGGAAATAGAGTATTCCAGCAACTCAGCCGCTATGGCGTTAATTAATAAAACTTTGTTTTAGTTAAATTGGTTAGATAACTAGAAACAAGCAAACCCATCAACTCTAACAGGAGGAATAACTGATGGCATTTTCAGCACAGACAGAGAAGTATTCCGGAAAAATGGGCACCCTGACTTTGGGCAGTGGTGACCAAGCAATCACCGTAGGCGGCCAGGCAGCCATGCCTTTCGCCGCCTTTGACGGTGAACTGCCGAACAAACCGATCGTCGCTATGGAAGTTTACGACGTAGTCAGCCCTGACTGGCCAGCTGCTGTAGTCGAACCTTTCAAGGATGTAATCAATGACCCGATCGCCTGGGCCAAAAAGAACGTTGAGGAGTACGGTGCCAAAGCGATCTGCCTGCAGCTTATTTCAACCGATCCTAACGGCGATGACAAGGATGCCGCTTATGCTGCCGATCTGGTCGCTAAAATGCTCGACGCGATATCGGTTCCTTTGGTCGTCTGGGGCAGTGGTAACGTCGAAAAAGATGCTGAAGTTCTGGCCAAAATCTGCGAAGTCAACGAAGGTAAAAACCTGCTCGTCGGCCCGGCGGTTGAAGAGAACTACAAAAAAATCGCGGCTGCGGCTCTCGGTTATGGTCATGCCGTAGTTTCTCAGAGTCCGATCGATGTCAACATGGCCAAACAGATGAACATCCTGATCAGCAACTTAGGATTGCCCATGGACAAGATCATCATGGAACCTTCAACTGCGGCTCTCGGTTACGGAGTTGAGTATAGCTACTCAGTCATGGAACGTATCTCTCTTGCCGCGCTCGCACAAAATGATGAGAAGATGCAGTGCCCGATGATCAACGATATCGGTAAAGAGTGCTGGAAGGCCCGTGAAGTTATGTTGACCGACAAAGAAGAGCCCGGTTTCGGGCCCGACCAGGAAAAACGCGGCATTTTGTGGGAAGCGATCACAGCTATGGATATGGCTATCGCCGGTTCCAACTTGCTGATCATGCGTAATCCCAAAGCCGTCAAATTGGTCGAAGAGTGTATTGACGAATTGATGGCTTAATCAGAAACAATCCTATTTAACTGTTAATAATCTTGTGCAAAGCAGACAAGAAGTCTGCGCTTAGGAGAATTAAGATATGTCTAAACAAGTAATCGGTGCCGGAATCCGTGGTGCCAATGTAGTCGTTGACCGGGTAGAAGGTAAAATTAATGCTGCCATAGAAAAGTATGGTAAAGATCAAGCAGTAGCCCTGCCCAATACCGCCTATTACCTGCCCGTTATCTACGGGATTACCGGTGAAAAAGTTGAAACCCTGGGTGACATGCTGCCGATCATGGAAAAATGTCGTCAGCTGCTGGCCGATGTGCCGGTAGACAATTGCTGGACTCCCTACTTGGGACCTGGCCTCGATTCCGGTATGGCCGCGCTCTTTGCTTTTGATATGGAAGAAGCCCTTAAATACCTCGGCGATGACTGCCCCTACCTGGCTTCTAAAGAAGATCCGGAAGAGACCGACGCCGACATCTGGCTTGGTGCGGCCGACGATATTATCCTGCGTAAACGTGGGGTTGAGTTTGTTGATGGTTCCGCTCCCGGATTCGCTGTAATTGTTGGTGCGGCCTCAAACCCTGAAGCAGCGGCTAAGATTGCCAAAGAGCTCCAGGAAAAAAGTATCTACGTTTTTATGGCCTCTAATAATGAGAAGGGCACCAGCTTTGCCAAACAGTTGGTCGAAGCTGGCGTTCAAATTGGCTGGAATACGCGCCTTGTACCTTTTGGTTTTGATCATCCTTCCGCCATCCATGGCGTCGGCTTTGCCGTCCGCGCCGCTTTGACGTTTGGTGGTAAGACCCCGGGCGATCACGTCGGCGTCCTCAAATACATTAAAGATCGTATTTTTGCTTTCATCATCGCCTTAGGCCCGGTTTGCGACGAACAGTATGCTGCCGCCTGTGGCGCCATCAACTTCGGCGTTCCGACAATCGCTGACACCGATTTCCCCCAAGTCCTGCCGACCGGTGTCTGTACTTATGAGCATGTTGTCACCAACATCCCCGAGAGTGAAATCGTCACCAAGGCGATTGAGGTTCGCGGCCTGAAAATTACAATTTCCAAGATCGACATTCCGATGCCCTACGGTCCCGCCTTCGAAGGTGAACGGATCAAGAAAGACGCCATGCATGTTGAACTTGGTGGACCCAAATCTTTCGGTTTCGAATTTGCCTACTCCAAACCTCTGGATCAAGTCGAAGACGGCAAGTTCACGGTTATCGGCCCCAACATTAAAGATGTCGAAGAGGGCGGCCTGCTGCCGATCGGTATCTGGATTGAGTTGGCCGGTCGTAAGTTCCAGGAAGATTTCGAGCCTATCCTTGAGCGCCAATGTCACCATCTCTTAAACGGTGCCGAAGGCATACTCCATATTGGTCAGCGTGATATCGTCTGGATGCGGATTTCCAAGAAAGCGGTTGCAGCCGGTTTTACGTTTGAACATTTCGGTACCATCCTCCATGCTAAAATGCACAACGAGTTTGGTGCTATTGTCGACAAGGTTCAGGTCACCATTATCACCGACGCCGATGAAGTCAATAAACGTATGGAAATCTGCCGTAAAACCTGGACCGAACGTGACAACCGTCTCTCCGACATGAATGATGAAACGACTGAGACTTTTTACTCATGTTCTCTCTGTCAGTCTTTTGCTCCGACCCATGTCTGCGTTGTTACTCCCGAACGTCCGGGCCTCTGTGGTGCCTACAACTGGCTTGATTGCCGGGCCTCTTACGAAATTAACGAGCATGGCCCGAACCAGCCGATCGCCAAAGGCGACGTCATGGATGAGCGCTTAGGTAAATGGAAAGGGGTTGACGAATTTGTCATCCCGGCTTCCGGTAACGCTTTCGAATCTTTTGCCGCCTACTCAATCCTGGTCGATCCGATGACCTCTTGTGGTTGTTTTGAAGCGATTGCCGCCTGTCTCTTCGCCGCCAATGGGATTATGGTTGTTGATCGTGATTACTCTGGTGAAACCCCATGTGGTATGGGCTTCTCGACCTTGGCTGGCTCCGTCGGTGGTGGTTTGCAGACTCCGGGCTTTGTCGGGATCTCCAAATTCTATATCGGCAGTAAGAAGTTTATCTCGGCTGAAGGCGGCATCAAACGCCTCTGCTGGTTGCCTAAAGCTCTGAAAGAAGCCAGCAAAGATATGATTGATGCTCGTGGTGCCGAAGTTGGCATCCCTAATCTTTATGACATGATCGCCACCGAAGAAAACGGCACTGACGAAGAGACCATCATGGCCTTTTTGACCGAAGCCGGCCATCCCTGCCTGGAGATGGAACAACTGATGGAGATGATGTAAACCGTATTTAAGTAATGGCAAAGTAAAATGTTCAGCTGTGTGGCTGCAAAAACCAAGCAGCTGGGCATTTTACAACGCCGGGAAATATTTTTTTTAATTGAACACTGCTGAATCTAGGGAATTTCCGTGCAAATCGGAAGCGGGCCCGCCGCTGTAACCGGGGACGCTAGCTCAAATCACTCCACTGGGGCAACCTGGGAAGGAAGAGCCAAGCGCATGATCCGGAAGCCAGAAAACCTAGTTAGTTAGTGTTCCTCGACAAAGCAAGTACGTGGCGAAACACGATGTTGGGGACAGACACAAAAGGAGAAGTCTTACTATGGGACTCACTGGAATCCAAATCTTTAAGTTGCTCCCCAAGACCAACTGTAAAGAGTGTGGCAGCCCGACCTGTCTGGCTTTCGCC
>DAOVTG010000088.1 GCA_030633185.1 Deltaproteobacteria bacterium | reverse complement strand
GCTTTTGCCGCGCAAAATGAAAACCGTTGGTTTCGTCTTTTAGATCGATATTATCAAGGTTCGTCTTTTGACAATCTATGGGCCCGGCCTGATGAGGTTATGACCGAGGGTGAAACTCTCAAAGCCGGTAACAGTTCCACTGTGGTCAAACTCGATCTTGAAGGCGTGGGCTTGGTCGTAAAACGTTACAATATTAAAAATTTCAGCCATGCGCTCAGGCGTTGCTGGCGCCCTAGTCGAGCTTATGTCTCCTGGAAAAACGCGCAGCGTTTGAGATGGTGGCGGGTTGCAACGCCGAAGCCGGTAGCTATGCTTGAAAAACGTTATTGCGGGCTACGTTCCACCGCTTACTTTGTTAGCGAAGATGTTGCCGGGAGCAACGCTTTTGAACATTTGCGGAAGTGTGATCTTTCCGCTTCGGATCTTAAAGCCTGGTTGTTGCGGTTTGCTGCTCTTTTGCAGCGCTTGATCAATCTTGGTTTAAGTCATGGTGATTTCAAAGCGACCAATTTTATCTGTGGTGATGACGGCCAGCTCTATATTTTAGACCTTGATGCCATGCGTTACTGGCCACGGCATGGCTCGGGCTTTAAAAAAGCCGTCGAACGTGACCATCGTCGCCTGCTTGCCAACTGGCAGGGGGAGCCTGAACTTGAACGCTATTTTCAAAAGGTAGTGAATAGTTTGCGGATGCCACGGTGATAAAGAAAATTTAACTTAGTACTAAGGATTTTTTAGATGATAATTTTAGGTCTTTCGGGATCTTTGACGCATGATCCTTCAGCCGCATTGTTGATTGACGGCGAGCTGGTTGCGGCGGCTGAAGAGGAGCGTTTTTTACGTGATAAACATGCCAAAAACAAGTGGCCCTACCAGGCCGCCCGTTTCTGTCTCGATTTCGCCGGTGTAAACCCGAGCGATATCGACTATGTCGCGTTTCCTTTTGCCGAGATGGGGCTTTTTTCAAATCCCGGACGTTTTCATTTTGCCAAGCGTTATTGGTATGCACCGGATCGGGCTCTGGATGCTATTTTTAACGGCAACCGTCATTTTCGCCGCAATCGGCGGGGCATATTACAACTTATGGCGGATCTCGGGATTGATCCTCAGCGTACTCCTTTTGTTCCGGTCGAGCATCATTTGGCCCATGCCTCCAGCGCCTACCATTTCAGCGGTTTTAAGGGGAAATGTGCGATTCTGGGGATTGATGGTAAAGGTGAATATGCGACCACTTTTTTTGGTTACGGAGAGAACGGGGTTATTCATAAAATCAAGGAGTTTTATGATCCTGACTCTTTAGGCGGTGTCTATGGTGCTCTGACCCAGTTCTTAGGTTTTGAGATGCTCGATGGGGAGTTTAAAGTGATGGGGATGGCTCCTTATGGTGATCCCGACAAATATGATTTTTCCCCTCTTTTAGAGTGTGATGGTCGTGATCTTAAAGTCAATACCGACCTGGTTAATGTCGTTGGTTTAAGGCGTTATAAAGATCATCAGCGCGGCTACTATTTTACCCCTAAACTGATCAGATGGCTCGGCCCTAAACGTGAGGGTGACGAGATTGATGATCCCTATATCGACTATGCCGCCTCAATGCAGAAACTGCTTGAAGAGACTGCGTTGTCTCTGGTTAAAACCTATCTCGGTGATGTTTTGCGCGAGACCGGGCGTCTCTGTTTTGCCGGTGGGGTTGCCTTAAATGTTAAACTCAATCAGCGCCTTATGGAGTTGCCAGAGGTTAACGAACTCTTTGTTCAACCGGCGGCTAGTGACGCCGGTACGGCCATCGGGGCGGCCTCATTTGTCGCCCACGAAAAGGGCGAAACCGTAAAAAAACTTAAACATGTCTATCTTGGCCCGGCCTATACGACTAAAGAGTGTATTAATGCCTGTCTTGAACATGCCGAAAAACCACTTTGGCAAAGAATCGAAAATGTGCCCGAAAAAGGAGCTCAGATATTAGCCGACGGCCACCCTTTGGCTTGGTTTCAAGGGCGTATGGAATTTGGCCCAAGATCTCTGGGCAACCGCAGTATCTTAGGTGATCCGAGTCATTCCGGGGTTGCCGATACGATCAACGCTCAGATCAAATACCGGGAGCGCTGGCGGCCTTTCTGCCCGAGTATGCTCGACCGGGTGGCCCCCGAAATCCTGCAAACCGACCATCCGGCTCCTTATATGACCTTTGCTTTTACCGTGGCTGAGAGTTGGAAGAAGCGGATTCCCGAGGTCGTTCATGAGGATGGTACGGCCCGAGCCCAGATTGTCGAACGTGAAACCAATCCCCGCTACTACGCCCTGCTTGAAGAGTTAGAGAAGCTGCGCGGGGTTCCGGTGGTTCTCAACACTTCTCTCAACCGCCGGGGTGAACCGATGATCTGCTCACCAACCGATGCCCTCAATATGTTTTATGGCTGTGACCTTGAGTATCTGATGCTTGAGGATATCCTGGTAACTAAAGGAGACTCATAAATGTTACCGGTGGGGTTGGGTGACCGCGAAACGATCACTTCGTCGGGTGGCAAGCACCGAGTCCGAAGATCCATCTTGCTTAACCTTTAGTTCAAATGAAGCAGTGTATGGGGAAGCGCCTTTTTTGCGGTTGACAAGAGTTGCCATTCGTGAGCCCTTGACACTGATTGTTTTCGAATAGATTCCGCTTTTTGAATTATAACGCACGGAGCTGGTATCAATGTGACTCCAGACGGTCTCTTTATTGAGCAGATCCAGAGAAAAATGCAATGATTCGGGTTTGTCAAATCCGAAAACCCGCCAGGATATCGTTTGTTCACTTCCTATTGACCAGTTTGTATAAGCAACCGGATTTATAAAGCTGATGCCGGTTTCGGCAACCCCTTCCGGTCGGACATAAAACACGGCTGAACGGCCCAGAAAGCCTTCGTGTTGAAAATTCAGGACGAATTCATCGGTTTCATCATATTTATTGTAGATGCCTTGCTTCGGCAACTGGAAATCCACAGTGATGCTGTGCTTATCGGGAGAACGCGAAATAATATTCCGAGATGGATCGTTACTGATTCCCATTCCCCACATTCCGTTGCGGGCATGGAAATACATGCCATCTGAACTTGCTTTCTCCCGGTAGGCTCTGGGAGTTAAGAAGGGCGGAATACCATCCATGCCGATGATATCGACATGGGCTCTAATGGTCTCTCCTGGATGCCATATCCGGTTGCCTCCGGCAATGGTTATCCGTAAACCGCTTCGACTGACAACATCAGGAGTGAGAAGCTCGCCCTCCCGAATCCGCATGATGGTACTTTGGCCCTGGAGTTCTCCTTTCGATGCTTTGATGTAACAGGAACTCTCCGCTACCAGATCATTCGGCATCCGCCAGAGAAATGCGCGGTCGTCACCTCCAGCGGGCTTACCATCTTTTGGGGTATCATTTTCCGTCATCAGCCCCGTTCCGGACGGATTGAGTTTTGCGTCAGGCAGGTCGAGTGTCGTGAGCGGCACGTAGGTTCGGGTCATTTTCGCAAGGGTGGTGCCGGTGCTATCGACGAGGTTAAATGATATTTCACCTGCCTCCGTCGGGGTTATTATCCGGTAACGGATAGTTAGCTCTTCACCGGGTTGGATGATCCGGTTCATTCGGGGGTAAATAAATTCTATCGGAAGATCGTTTTTGAACGTGATTCTCCGGGGAACCGGGACGGGTTTTGATTTTTGTTTATCTTGAGCATCTGTTTTTAGATGCATCGTTGTCTCACCAACCACAGCGGGGTGGTCTTTTCGACAAGATTTTTTTGTCGCTTGTTCAGTTTTGTGAATAGTCCCGCTTTTTTGTTTGCACTCTTTAAGGTTTACTTTACTCATTTTGTCATCAATACAACGAAAAACCTTATCCTGAAAATGGTTTTTTTGAGTCTCGGTTTTAGGTTTGAAATTGCGGGAGTGAATGGTCACGGTTCTTTCATAAAAATTGTTTGACTCATTACTTTCGGTAATCCGGTTTTCATAGTCCACCCACATTTTGAAGGTATGGGTCCCGGTCGAGAGCGGCCCTATGGCAATATCGGAATTTGAGCGAATGTAACTTCCGGATTGTATTGATGACACTATGAAACTCTTTATTTCGCCGCCGGTACCGGTAATTTCCAGTCGAACAAGATAGTTGTTGGCGTCCTCTTTTCCCTGGTTAAGATATGATAAGTTAATATATAGTAACTCATCATTATAGTACGGTCCCGTGTCATTGTGGATATCAGTGCCTGAGAGTTGTTGACGTCCGATTGGAATTTTATCATTCCAGACTGATGGTTTGTAGGGGGTGAGGTCAGCTATATGACTGGAGATAGTCACATCTCTTTCGTAATAATTATTTGATTTATTGTATTCGTCAACACTGTTTTCATAGTCTACCCACAGCTTGAGGGTGTGGGTTCCCGTCGACAGTGGTCCGATGGCGATATCATTAGTCCAGTACGAATAATGGTTAGGTAAAAGTGAGGATTTGGTATAGCTCCAAATCTCCCCACCCGCACCGGTAACTTCCAGTTTGACGGTAAAATTTTCAGCAACTTCTTCCCCCTGATTATGATATTCATGATTTATGTACAATGTTTCATTATCAAAGTACGGCCCCGTGTCATCGTGAATTTCAGTACCCGATAGTTGTTGACGTCCAATTGGAATTTTGTCATTCCAAATCGATGGTTTGTAAGGGGTGAGGTCAGCTTTGGGGTGAGGGGAGATAGTTACATCTCTTTCGTAGTAATTATTTGATTCATCACTCTCGGCAACGTGGTTTTCATAGTCCACCCATATCTTAAGGGTGTGAGTTCCGGTCGAGAGCGGTCCTATAGCGATATCGTTGAAGACCGGGCAGGCATAGTAATCCGGTGAGAGCGACGACCTGGTATAGTTCCAATTGTCCCCGCCTTCGCCTGTGACTTTCAGTTTAATTGTAAAATTACTGGTTCCTCCTTCACCCTGATTACGATATGCATGATTTATATACAATATCTCATTATCGTAGTATGGCCCAGTGTCATTATGGGGATCAGTACTTGAGAGTTGTTGACGTCCGATTGGAATTCTGTCATTCCAGGACAACGGCTTGTAAGGGATAAGATCAGCCGGGGAGCGAGGGGAGATTGTTATAATTCTTTCAAGATAATTATTTGATTCATTGTTTTCGGTAACGTTGTTGCCGGAATCCAACCATATTTTAAGGGTGTGGGTTCCGGCCGGGAGCGGCCCTATGGCGATATCATCGGAGACCAGGCAAGCATAGTAATCGGGCAAGAGCGACGACCTGGTATAACTCCAACTCTTGTCGCCTGTACCGGTGACTTCCAGCCGAATTGTGAAATCTTCGGCGGTCTCACTGCCCCGGTTAAAGTATGCATGATTTACGTATAGCGTCTCATCATCATAATATGGTTCAGTCTCAACGTGGTTGTCAGTGCTTGAAAGAGGTGTTTTACTTACGGAGATAGTGTGGTTCCAGTTTGACGGCTTATGGGGAATGAGATCGGCAGTTTTGGGGCGAATCCCAAGTATTGCGCCTTGCTCATTGTTATAACTTTGGCCACCTGGAGTTAGGTGATTCAGATAAAAATATCCATCATAGTGACCATCAAATCCCCAGTTGAAATGAAAATAATCTTTTTCCGAATAACCGTCACAAACAAATGCATGCCCGTCGGTTCCCATCCCCCTGTAAATAATCGGTCGCTTCGCATTCAAGTCTGTGACCAACATGCCAAGCCAGTCGGAAGAGTTGTAGGATGATCGTTTTTTATAGTCATTGGCCTCATATTTGAAATGATTTTTCAACCCCGGTGCAACTTTTTTCAGGTAGCAGCCGGAGCTCTCCGGGCCATAGACCATGTCTACCGAGATGCCGATATGGTAAAGTAACGTGGCTACGGCGTTACTGTATGAATCAAGAGAACCCTTTTCAGGCATACTCTTCCAGTCGTAAGTGGCGGCCTCAAAATCTACATAGAGGGATCCGTAATCGCAGTAGTTGGTATGAGAACCACTGCCGGATAGCGGCCATTCGTGAAATTTCATAATTTGGCCAACGGCTATGGCACAACCACCGGCCATGGCACGATTATCCGATCCTTCCGGGTCGTATGGGCATTCAGCGTTATAGTATTTGTCTTGATTCCAGGTTGTTTTCAGTAATGGTAAAACCGAGGTGCCGGTTTCGGTGTCAGCTGTGGGGGGGGCAGGTTTTTTGTTTTTTGTGAGGCTGAGTTTAGCCCAGGCATCTTGAATTTTGCCGGTTGTTAAGTCGTTGCCGGGTTGTTGACGGTTTTGTTTGATTGCTGATCTTAACTGTTCTTCAATTTGTTTCATCCATTCGATGAATGCCGGTGGCAGGTTTTGCGGGTTAGTGAGACGGTTTGTCGAATAGCCGATTACAGGATAGGCTACATCATCACCCGAGACGATAACCCACCCAACAGAGTCCATATTGAAGATGTAGCAGGGGACTGCTACTGATTGATTGCCGAACATGCTCAGGGTGCTTATATCAAGTACCGGCGGAGTGCCGGTTGCACCGGTTTGCTGCATCATCCAGTTCTCAGCAACTATTCTTGCTTTGTCAACGGTAACCGGCTTGGCAAAGCAAACGGAATGGACAATAAGAACTAAACAAATAGATAGGAGTAGTACTCGTTTCATATTCACCGCGATATGATTCGTTAACGTTGAATTTAAGGTAACCGTTCAGCAACCACCTACAAACTGCCGGGATTGGGGTCATTGCTGGCACAAGGTGCGTCAGCACCCCAGCTTTGACCCCGTTTATGTGGGCGAAGCAAAGTTAAACACAGTTAAATTGAGTTTTATGGTGGGTCGCTGAATAGTTACGAATTTAACACATCAAGGTGTACCAGAGGGTAAACGGTTATTCAACACTTTTTTTATGAAATATGTTATTTTACCAATGAACTTTTACGCAAAATGGCTAAATTGGAGAATTGTAGTTTGAAACCGTTGAATTTCTATATTAACCATCTGCATTCTCTTATAATTGAGGTACAGGGCGATGATCGGATAATAGTTGCCGGGGCGACCAATGATTCGCGAAAAGTCAGGCCCGGTTGGCTTTTTGTGGCGGTCAGCGGCTCTTCGGATGATGGTCATCGTTATCTTGACCAGGCTTTGGCGGCCGGGGCGGCGGTCGTGGTCAGTGAACAAAAACTTGAATTGCCTTTAGCTGTTGCCGGTTTGCAGGTTTCAGACGCCTATGCGGCGGCCGCCGGAGTTGCCGAGGTGATGCATGGTTTTCCGGCTCAAGATCTGGAACTGATCGGGATCACAGGGACTAACGGCAAGACGACAACCGCTTTTTTGTTGCGGGATATCTTTTCGCGAATTGATGAAAAAGTCGGTATGGTGGGAACCGTCGGTTATGACTGCGGTGGTACCTGGGAGGCGGCAGCCCGTACGACTCCGGATCCTTTTGTCTTGCAATCTCTTTTTGCCCGTATGGTGAAAAACGGCTGTCGCCGGGCTCTGCTTGAGGTTTCAAGTCATGCCTTGATGCAGAGTCGTTTAGGGAAATCCAGTTTTGCCGGGGCGATTTTTACTAACCTAAGTGGCGATCATCTTGATTATCACCAGACGATGGAAAACTACTATCTCGCGAAACAGGCTCTTTTTCAGGAGCTTCTGGTCGATGATGCCGTGATTGTGGTTAATGGTGATGACCGTTATGGTCGGCGTCTGCAAAGAGAGTTGGCCGGTAGCCGGGTTATTTCCTGGGGGGGGGTGCGCCGTGATGTTGATTACCGTTTGCGGGTGGTTCGAGAGGGTCTTTTCGGTCAGGTTTGCCAATTAACCGGTCGTTACGAGGCGCGGCGCTGGCGGGCACCGCTGATCGGGCGTTATAACGCTGATAATATGGCGGCCGCGATCCTGTTGGCCCGAGGTCTGGGTGTCCCCTGGCAAGAAATCAGTGCCGCTCTGGTTTCGACATCCGGGGTGCCGGGGCGTTTGCAAGCGGTGACTTTCCCCAATAAATCCCTGGCCCTGGTTGATTATGCGCATACCGATGACGCCCTGCTCAAGGTTTTGCAGACTCTTAAAAGGGTGCCGCATCGCCGCCTGATTGTTGTTTTTGGCTGCGGCGGTGACCGTGATCGTGATAAACGGCCGCGTATGGGCCGGGTGGCGGCTGCTTATGCTGATCATCTTATTGTTACCAACGATAATCCCCGTCATGAAGATCCGCAGGCAATTGTGACGGAAATTATCTCCGGCATTCCGGCCCGGATCTCTTATGAGGTTATTTTAGATCGTCGTCAGGCCATAGAGGCGGCCGTTAAAACAATGCAGGCCCGGGATATCCTTTTACTGGCCGGTAAAGGTCATGAAAATTACCAGGATATCGCCGGAACTAAACTGTTTTTCGATGATCGAGTTGAACTGTTACGCCTGCGCACTACACTCTTTTAACTTGTTCCTACTCGTTAAATGGGTTAAAAGACCGCTATGACTCTTCTTGCAATTGAAACTTCCTGCGATGATACCTGTGCGGCGGTTCTGGGAGCGGAAAACCGGGTTCTCTCCAGTATCGTGTCGAGCCAGGTGGCGCTCCATGAACTCTACGGCGGCATTGTTCCGGAACTGGCTTCACGACGTCATTGCGAAAATATTCGTTGGGTGGTGGAGCAGGCATTGCTCAAAGCCCGGATCCCTATGGAGGAGATTGAAGCTGTTTGCGTGACTAAGGGGCCGGGGTTGGTGGGTTCATTGCTGGTTGGTGTGGCTTACGCCAAATCTCTGGCTTACGCCCGGGAAATAGCCCTGATCGGCGTTAATCATGTCGAAGGCCATCTTCTTTCACCTTTACTGACTAACCCTGATTTGACTTTTCCTTTTATCGGATTGGTGGTTTCCGGCGGCCATTCCAGCCTCTATCTGGCTCGTGGCTGGCATGATTATGAGCTTTTGGGGCGGACTATAGATGATGCCGCCGGTGAGGCCTTCGACAAGGTTGCCAGAATGCTGGATCTTGGTTTTCCCGGAGGGCCGGTGATTGAAAAACGGGCTCGGGCCGGTGACCCCAGTGCCATAAAATTGCCCCGCGCCTGGCTCGGTCGGGAGTCACTTGATTTTAGCTTTAGCGGCTTGAAAACTGCGGTTCGGACGGT
>DAOVTG010000205.1 GCA_030633185.1 Deltaproteobacteria bacterium | reverse complement strand
GGGGGGCAGGGTCAAATCTTTATCCTTGACAGAAAGATTGCCTCTTCCAATATCGACTATCCAGCCACACCTCAAGCGAAAACGTATATCGTAACCCCCTTTTAATCACAAATCTCAATCTGACACAATATCTATTTTGCGATTTTAACTCAAAAAATAATTTATCAATTAAGTGTGGTATGCAGTAGAAATTGCCCTGGCAATCTCAAATTTTAAACCGAATCGAGACGGCGGTTGCGTTGGCGTTCTTTTTTGCTGAGGCGGTGGGGGTTGCCTTTTTTTTCGGTCAAGTGTCGGCGTTGAGTTGTAATCGGTTCATCTTCATCCGGGTTGTCATCGCTGCCGTCAAGCGCCATCAGCAAGCGCTGACAGAACTCTCCGGATGCCAGAACCACAGCGCCACAGTTTTCGGAACGTTCAGCGACCTCGCGGTCGGAAGTTACGACGGTTAAACCGGAGCCATATTGTTTGGCCATCTGAATTAATACTTGGTCGGCATTCCGGCCCAGGGAGGAGAAGAGAACCTTGACCCCTTTTTCTGAATATTGACGTGGTTCACCGCTGCTAATCCGGCCACCATCGTAAACAACTGTTAATCGATGTTTGCTGAGACTGCGATATTGAAACAGGAGCTGATTTAATTGATCTCGTTCAGCTTCAAGGTCGAGCCGGTTAAGAGGCTCTCCTGTCATCTCGGCAATTACATTATAGCCATCTATAGCCAACCACATAAAAAACTCCAAAAAAATCAGGCCACACCTTTAACTATTGTAAAGATGTGGCCTGATCAATTAATTTTGTAACTAAAGCAGGCTCAGACCACCTCAATCCTTCGGCAGTTTATCCTCCGGTTTGAATTCACCGGCTTCGCGTTCGGCAAAAAATTGGAGGGCGACATCGGGGAAGAGCGCGTATGAGAGTACATCCTCAACACTTTTTGCCTTGTCGCCAAGTTCGGCGGTCAGTTTCTCCATCTCCGGCGGTAGCAGATCGGCCGGACGGCAGGTTACGGGCTCCTCGTTTTTGAGGGCTTTTTTCTGTACTTCAGGATTAAATGGGGCCACCGAACGCCCATACATCCCTTTCAGAACATTCTTAGACTCTTTCGGAATCATCATATAGCGCTTGCCGGTGATTACATTCAGGGTTGCCTGGGTGCCGACAATCTGGCTGCTCGGGGTTACCAGAGGGGGATAACCGAAATCTTTACGAACCCGGGGGATCTCTTCAAGCACATCTTTGAGTTTGTCGATGGCTCCCTGATCCCGTAACTGGCTTTCTAAATTAGACATCATGCCGCCCGGTACCTGGTAGATCAGGACGTTGGTATCAACTCCGGTAAAACCACTCTCATAGGCGCTGTATTTCTTGCGAACTTCCTTGATGTAGGCTGCGATTTCAGCCATCGCTTCGATATCCAGACCGGTATCATATTCAGTCCCTTTCAGTGATGCGACCAGGCTCTCGGTTGGCGGCTGTGAAGTCCCGGAAGCGAGCGCTGAAATCGCGCAGTCGACAATATCAACTCCGGCTTCAATGGCTTTCAGATAGGTCATTGGCGCCATTCCGCTGGTACAGTGACAATGCAGGTGAATCGGGATATCAACTTTGCTCTTGATCGCCTTGACCAGATCGTAGGCATCATAGGGGGCGAGAAGACCGGCCATATCCTTGATACAGATCGTATCAGCGCCCATCCCGGCAACCTCTTTGGCCATATTGACAAAATATTCATTATCGTGAACCGGGCTGATCGTATAACTGACGGCGACTTCGGCAATCTTGCCAGCTTTTTTGACCGCATCGATCGAGGTTCTCATGTTGCGAGGGTCGTTTAAGGCATCAAAGATCCGGAAAACATCCATGCCATTAGAGGCGGCGCGTTCAACAAAGGTCTCTAAAACATCATCGGCATAGTGACGGTAACCAAGAATGTTTTGGCCCCGCAAAAGCATCTGCAGACGGGTATTGGGTATCGCTTTACGTAAGGTTCTGAGGCGTTCCCAGGGATCCTCTTTCAGGAACCTGAGACAGGTATCAAAGGTTGCGCCGCCCCAGACTTCCAGCGACCAGTAACCGATACGGTCAAGTTTCTCGGCAATCGGCAACATATCTTTGGTTCGCATCCGGGTCGCCAACAGCGATTGATGTGCATCACGCAATATGGTATCAGTAATCTGTACTTTTCCCATTTCCATTCTCCTTGACTCTCACTGTGAGTAGTTACGGTATACATTATTGTACACTGTATACCGTGTACAATGTCGAAAAAAAAGCGCGCTTCCACAATCTGGAACCACGCTCGAAACCTATTTACTCTATAACTGCGATCACAGTATCGGACTCAACCGCATCACCCACCGCTACATTGATCTCCTTGACGGTTCCATCGATGGGGGAGACTACCGGCATCTCCATCTTCATCGCCTCAAGGATGACTACCTCATCGCCTTCGGCCACCGCATCACCAACTTTAACTTCGATCTTAAAGATTTTGCCCACCATCGGGGAAGTTACTTCAGCCATTGTCGTTTCTCCATTTTAAGTTGTCTACATATTTAATTTCAACTGATGTATACGCAAAAAGTCGCTGGATGGCTAAGCCATCAAACGATAGGCCAAGAAGCTTATCACATCAATTTTTCTTTTGCAACAGTTTTTCCATCTTTTTTCTGACCTGCGTCTTTTCTTTAAGTTCCAAAGAGCGGCGATAGTTCTCCAAGGCTTCATCATGGCGCTTAAGCTCGACATAGATATCGCCCAAGTGTTCATGAATGACCGGGTCATCGGAGACCATCTCCCGAGCTCGAAGCAGGTACTCTAGAGCTTTTTCATACTCTTTGCGAACAAAAAAGAGCCAACCCAGACTGTCAAGGATATAACCGCTATCCGGTTTGATCACAAGAGCCTTGTCGAGCAGTTTTTCGGCATCTTCGAGCTGTACCCCCAGCTCAACATAGGTATAGCCGATAAAATTCAAAACCGTTGCATCATCCGGATTTCCCTTGAGCAGAGATTGCATGACCGCAATACTGTCAGCCGTCTGATCGAGATCGCTATAGACCACACCCAAGGCAAAAAGAAGCTTGTAATCATCCGGGTGTTGAACCAGAGCGTCCTGAAGAATCTGCAAGGCTTTCTGATGGTCATTCTGTTTCCGGCTTAAGGATGAAAGCATACGATAAAGTCCGATTTTTTCAGGGTAGCTGACAATCAGCTCACGCAGGATATTTTCGCAAGCCTTAAATTTCTCTCTCTCTTCATAAAGAAAGGCCGAATGAATACGGGCGTCATAAAAGAGCTCATCCGACTCGGGGATTGAGAGAAAAAGCTGCAAAGCCTCTTCTTGACGTTCCAGGGCTTCAAGACTGGAGGCCAGATAGAAAGTGATACGGTGCTGGGCGGGATGTTTTGTGTGTAATTTGTTTAAGATTTCCGCTGCTTCTTGATATTTCCCTTGCTGAAAATAGATCAGGGCAATCTTGACGTTAATACTGACGGGCACCTGACCCTGGTTCTGAAGACGTTGAAAAATTTCCAGAGCGGCTTCGAGATTACCGTCACCAACCAATAATTGACCGAGTCTTTCCAGAGCCTGACGATCATCTTCATCAATTTCCAGGAGTCTCTGGTAGGCCTTGACGGCCTCTTTCCGGCGCTCGGTAAACTCATAAATTAGACCCAGACTGAGCCAGGCATCGGGCATCTCGGGATCAATCTCAAGGGCTTCATTATAATAACGTTCGGCCTCTTTATAAAGTTTTAACTCAGCATAAACTTTACCCATATAAAAAGGACCAAAAACATCATCGGGCTTTACTTTACGATACTCCTTCAAGAGGTCTAGGGCCTTCTCATATTCCAGGGTTTCAACGTAGAGGGCGACCAGGTAAAAGATGGCCTCGCTATTGTCGGGCTCTTCGGCGATCAGACTTTCATACTGGACGATTGCCGCCTTATGCTTGCCGGTCAGCGTGTAGATCCCGGCCAGAAGTCGGCGGGCTCGACGATTGCCGGGATCAAGTTCCAGGGCTGCCAGAGCGTGGCTATGGGCTTTCTCAACCTTCATCGCCTTGATCAGAAGATCAGCAAGTTCCAGGCGCAGATAAGCTGATTCAGGATCGGCCTTGACCGCTTTCTGCAGACTTATCAGGGCTCCGACCCGAGCCTCTTTGTCATTCTGGTAAAGTAACCAGTTATAAACCGAAAAATAGTAGCATGCTTCTGGTGATATTTGGCGTGCAAGCGAAGTCGTCGACTGGGTCAGGGTCATGGAGACCTGACGCTCCTGGAGTTTGGTAGTTACACATCCTGAAAGCAGAGCTATCCCTAAACAGAAAAAGACAAGGCCTAACCCAGCTGAGTTGGATAAGTGACTTATCGGGGTCAATTTCTTGTTTAAAAAACAAGAAATTGACCTGTAAGTCACTAAACTTTTATAAAAAATATCTCGTTGCAATCTCAAATCCTTAATCTTGATGCATTCGTAAAAGGTACGGGATGGCTAAGTAAAAATTTCGATAGACAAGATGTTGTGGTTTTCCAGGCGCGAGACCATACATGTAGTATGTCGAGTGTCTGGAAAACCACAACAACGCAGGATATCGGAACTTTTTACGACGCCATCAGGGCCGGGGGCCTTTTTTTACTTTAAAAGAGGAAAGCTCAACGTAACATGTACGAGCCCCTTCCGGATAGTCGTAGAAGGCGATCATAAAGGGTAGTTCACCAATGGGGGGCAGGGTGACGGTGGTGTTTT
>DAOVTG010000186.1 GCA_030633185.1 Deltaproteobacteria bacterium | reverse complement strand
TTCCAAAGTGCCCCAATATGCTGATGCCCAAGTAGATATCGACAACGGCGTCTTGATCTGCTCGACGGCTGATGAAGATGGATTATATGAAATGACGCGGCATAGCTTACCCAGAGGTGTTTACCATAGCTTTGATATCCCTTTTTACTACTATAACCTCCGTGAAAATGCTCAAACCAGAGTAAACAAGTACTTAAATGACCAAGCTTGTCCAGTCGAACCCACTACCGGGCCCTATAATTACTACCTTCCCTACTTTAAATCTGGCAATAGTAATTGGACGGGGTTGGGGGTAGCTAATTGTAATCATGAAGTGCAAACCCAATTACAAGTTACAGTTTATGATGTAGCGGGCCAAGCTCTAGCCAAAGAGACTAGATGTCTATCCGCGTATGGACAGACTGCCTTTACTGTAGCCAGTCAACTTAACAACTCGGGTTGGATAATGGTAAATTCCCATCAATCTCTTTCAGGCCTGGCTTTTTGGGGGGATAGTGGCACCCTGCCATTAATGACCAACATCCCTTTTATCTCCAAGTTGTCAACCGGTTTAAATATCCCTCATATTGCCCAGGATGATCTTTGGGACACAACTATAATGGTTTGTAACCCAAACAATATTGATGCCTCTGTGACCTTGAAATATGTTGACAATTTAGGAGTAGTACATGGTGAAAAGGCCTATAGTGTACCCTCTTTTGGCAGTGGTGAATATGTTTTGTCTGAGGCTTTTCCAGAAGCAATACCTATGGCTGGCAGAATTGAAATCAACTCATCAGTTGGTCTGGCAGGGTTCGCTCTATATAGTGACTTGAAGAGTGGTGGCAGTAACTTTACGGGGATAAATGCGAATATTTGCGAGAACGAGTAAAAAGAAAGATAACCATAAGGATGACTGAGTATGAAACGAATGATAATCCTGGTTTTTCTCTTCATATGGGATACCACTATTATTGTTTGCAATCCTCATGATGAGGACATTACTGTTGAAGTGATAAATGTCGACGAACAAGGTGAAATGGTATTTCAGAAAAGCTTAAATCTTGGTAACTATTCAGGTGCCCCCCTGCAAACTGTCGGGATTGGGGTCATTGCTGGTACAAGGTGCGCCAGCACCCCAGCTTTGACCCCGTTTATGAGGGCGAAGCAGAGTTCGCCTCTATTTGCTAAAATTTATGGTGGGCACCTGAATAGTTATTTGTTGAGTGATCTTTTTGGCACGACACCATCAAGCGATACACTATATCTCACAGAGATTTGTATATCAGCATCGCTGGAACAATAGGAAAAACAGGGTCTGTTCCTGAGGAATTGGACGGAGCAAATTTAACCGAGAATGCTTGTAAGCTACTACTTAACTCCAGTGTCGATAAGGATTTTGTTTACTACTTTACGAAGTCTTCTGATTTTATTGATCAGGCGGGTATCAATACTCGCGTTGCAGCACAACCAAAGCTGGCTCTTGAACGTCTGAAAACAATTACTCTCAGAATCCCACCCCTCCCCGAACAAAAGCGCATTGTCGCCATTCTCGATGAAGCCTTTACGGGGATCGATGTGGCGGTCGCCAATGCCAAGAAAAACCTCGCCAATGCCCGTGAGCTGTTTGAAAGCTATCTGAATGCCGTTTTCACCCAGAAGGGTGATGGGTGGGTGGAGAAGAAGCTGGGTGATGCTGATCTAATTCAGATCGTTGACGGTGACCGAGGTGTAAATTACCCAAAGAAAGCTGACTTTTCAAACGAAGGCTTTTGCCTTTTCCTAAATACGAAAAATGTCAGGCCTGACGGGTTTAATTTCGAGTCCACAATGTTTATTACAAAAGAAAAAGATCGGGCGTTACGAAAAGGCAAATTGAAACATCACGACGTCCTTCTCACGACGAGAGGAACTATCGGAAACATAGCGCTTTACGATGACAGCGTTGACTTCGATGAGATCCGAATAAATTCAGGAATGCTTATTTTTAGACCAAACGAGAGGATTATCTTATCGGAATATCTGTTCGAAATATTCCGCTCAGGAATCATGAAATCTCAAATAGACCAGTTTGTGTCAGGCGCAGCTCAACCTCAGTTGCCGATCAAAACACTTGTCAATTTCAGTATTCCAGTTCCTACGAAGTTGGCAGATCAGAAGAAAATAGTCGTTCGCTTGCATAAACTTTCAACGGAGACTAAACGCCTCGAAGTCATCTATCAGAAAAAGCTCACAGCCCTCGCAGAACTCAAGCAATCGATCCTGCAAAAAGCCTTCGCCGGAAAGCTGACTGCCCGGCCCGAAAAGGCGCTGGATGAGGCCGTTGCATGAGGGGTGTTTTTAAATCAGTATTACGATTCTCCGGCGGCTTAATTTACAAATGGACGACATAAAACTTTACAATTAGACGAAACTCTGGTTTACTATCAGACATTATGAGTGATTCCGACTATCCACGTTTACTGCAACCGTTACTGGAAGAGGCGCTGGACGATACCCCGGTGGTGTTGATCCATGGACCGCGTCAGTGCGGTAAGACCACATTGGCGCAGAAGATCGGCAATGAGCGCGGCTACCGCTATCTTACTTTTGATGATGTCAACCTGGTCGAGGCGGCCAAAGCGGACCCGGTCGGGTTTGTCGACCGCCTTGATGAACAGGTGATCCTGGACGAGATTCAACATGTCCCAGAGTTGTTCAGTTCCATAAAACAGGCGGTGGACCGCAAGCGGCAACCGGGCCGGTTTCTGCTGACGGGGTCGGCCAACGTGTTACTTCTCCCCAAGCTTGCCGATTCGCTGGCCGGACGCATGGAGATTCTTAATCTGCGACCATTGGCCCGTTGCGAGATTGAAAAGAGCGGCGATGGACTACTGACGCGGATTCTGGGCGATGATTTCAGCTTTCGTGGCGCGGGAAAACTGGGTGAGCGGCTCGCGGCCTGTGTGGTCGAAGGCGGCTACCCCGAACCCTTAAAGAGGGGAACGGAGCGCCGGAAAAAGCAGTGGTACCTGAATTATATCAAGACCCTGGTGCAACGCGACATTCGTGAACTGGCGCGGATCAGCAACCTTGAGAGCATCCCGAAAATCCTGCAACTGGCGGCGGTACAAAGTGCGCAATTGTTGAATATGAGCGCAATTGCGGCACCTTTCCAGATGACCCGCCAGACAACATCAACCTATTTCACACTGCTGAAGAATATCTTTCTGGTGGATGTTTTACCGGCATGGCACAACAACCGGGGCAAACGCCTGATAAAAACCCCGAAGGTACACATGACGGACACGGGACTGGCGGCGGTGCTGCTGGGAATGAACGCCGAACGGCTGGATGCGAATCGCGGCATGTTGGGACATCTACTCGAAAGTTTTGTCTACAATGAATTGCGCCGTCAGGCGAGCTGGGCTAATGCGGACATTGATTTTTACCATTTCCGCGATAAAGACCAGTATGAGGTCGATATCGTCATGGAACAAAATGGCGGTGAGATTATCGGCATCGAGGTAAAGGCGGCGGCCACGGTTTCGGAAAAGGATTTCAAGGGGCTTAAGAAACTGCACGCCACGGTCGGTAAATCGTGGAAGGCGGGAATTGTTTTTTATGACGGCGACATGGTTTTGCCCTTTGGTGAAAAGATGTATGCCGTACCCGTCAGCGCATTGTGGGGAGAGATTAAATAATGAACGAAGCCGAAACCCGAGCCGAATTGATTGACCCCGCCTTAAAAGAGGCAGGCTGGGGCGTGGTTGATGGTTCGCACATCCGCCGAGAAGGTAATTACCCTCGGAAGGCTACAGGGTGCGGGCAAACGCGCGAAACAGGAGATTGCCGACTATGTTCTGACCTGTCACGGCCAGAAACTGGCGGTAATTGAAGCAAAACGAAAAGACCTCCCTGACACCGAAGGGGTAGCCCAGGCCAAAAGATACGCCAAAAAACTTCAGACCAGGTTCTCCTATTCAACCAACGGCGTTGGTATCTACCAGATCGACATGGAGACCGGCGACGAGAGGTACGTTTCCCAATACCCCGGCCCGGATGAACTCTGGGCCATGACCTATGTTGAGGAGAATGAATGGCGCAACCATCTTTCAAACCTTTATGACCGGTCGAGATGAAGCCGGCAATTCGGCTCCCAGCTTCGGCGATTATCCGCCCGATTTTTTCGATTTCATCATTATCGATGAGTGTCACCGGGGTGGAGCCAACAACGAGAGCAACTGGCGGGAGATTATGGAGTATTTTTCTCCTGCGATTCAGTTGGGTCTGACGGCAACGCCAAAACGCAAAAACAACGTCGATACCTACAGCTATTTCGGCGAACCGGTCTATATCTACTCGCTCAAAGAGGGGATCAATGACGGCTACCTGACACCCTTTAAAGTCAGACAAATTGTCACCACACTGGATGATTACGTTTATACCTCTGATGACACCATTATCGAGGGAGAGGTCGAAAAAGGTAAGGTTTACGACGAGGACGAGTTCAAGCAGATCATCGGTCGCGGCACCCGGCTGTTTGACGACAGAGAAGAGATCTTAACCGGCCACGAAGAGAAACAACAGGCCTTCCTGGAGTTCGTCCTCGGCGAGTACATAAGAGAGGGCGTCGAAGAACTTGATCCAGCCAAGCTTCCGGGCCTACTAGAGCTCAAATACGGTAACACCTACGAGCCACAGAACAACTCGGCAATGTCTCCATGATCAGAGAAACATTTGTTGGCTTTCAGGGATATCTCTATGCGCACCCAGATGAGAAACGCTAACACCCCCAATGTACCTCAAAACAAGAAAGTATGTAATTTTTAAGGAGTCATGTGAGATGAAAAAAATACCCGAATTATTGTCTTAACCGGGCTATTAACGACAATGCTGTGTTCGGCCCTTTATGCCCAAATATTTCTTGCCGACCCCCAAAGCCCATGTTACGAATCAATCATGAAACTTGAGTATGCCTATTATTCAAAGGATGATGCTAAGTTTAAGGACCTACTGGATTCTGCTTTTGAGAACATACAACAGTTGCCACCAGAATACCCTGATGGTAATCCATGGATCGGCAAGAAGTTTTCTGACCTGGTCCTTTTCCTGAATAAATGGTCAACCTTTCTCCCAACCGCTACTGGAAGCCACGACACGGGTTCGTTCAGGAAATCAGATTGGAATGTTTGATACAAAAGCATCCGACCTACAATAAAGCTTCCCTTACGAGG
>DAOVTG010000290.1 GCA_030633185.1 Deltaproteobacteria bacterium | reverse complement strand
GCCACCGGCGTCTGCGAACCCAGCGCTTCAATTTTCTCCGCTGTTTGAGCCGGAGTATAGACGGGCTGGCAATATTTCCCGAGACGAGCTGTAGTTCCGACCACAAGTTTGAAATCAGCAAGGGCCATGTCCAGATCGGAAAAAATCTCAGCCTCTTCGAGGAGGTTATCAGCTCCGCAGCTTAAGGCCCGAGCCGGATCCGAAAGATGATCACAGCCGGGTGAAACCAGCAGCATTCGGCCAAGACTAAAATTCTTCATTGCCCGGGCTACGGCCCCGACATTCTTATCAAGTTTTGGTTCAACCAAAACAATGGCCAACTCCGGCCAGCTATTTTTCATAAAGAGCCATCTATTAAGAGGTTTTATCCATGGACAAAAAAGCCACCATCTTTGAACCCTACCCTTTCACAGTTGGCGAGAGAATTTTACGGCGACGTAAAGGAAAACTTGAGGATTGGGATGTGATTGCCATAAGCGGCGATGAGATCACCGTCAAATGCCCGTTTCACGGTATGGAACTTAGCTGGAAGAAGAACCATTTCTGGTATGGCGACTCCGATTGATCTCAAAAAGGGTAACGGCGGCGGCAATCCCGACATTAAGCGATTCGCTGCTTCCGGCCAGAGGAATCGTTACTTGAAAATCACAAGTTTTTGTAACGATCGGCCGTAGGCCTTTATCTTCGGAACCGAGCACTAAAACCACAAAATCCGGCCACTCAATCGAATAAAGATCTTCGCCCCCGTCAGCCGCCGCACCATAGATCCAGAAGCCGGACTCCTGGCAACGACGCAAGGCATCAGCCAAATTAACAATCCGGCTGATCGGCATATTTTCCAGAGCCCCGGCGGCGGTTTTGGCAACAGTTGCCGTAATTGTGGCGCTGCGCCTATCCGGCAGAATCAAACCAGCCACTCCGGCCGCACTAGCCGTACGTATGATTGCTCCAAGATTCCGCGGATCGGTAACCCCGTCAAGGGCCACCAAAACCGAGCCTTTTGCAATTGCTCCGTCTGAAATTGATTTAGCCAACCGCAAAAGTTCAGCTAAAGGCGTAAAGACAAAGGGCGCAACCACAACGGCTACACCCTGATGACGCACACCTTCTGTAAGACGGTCAAGAGCTGCGCCCGGAACAGATTTAATGGTTACCCCGTCCCTTCGAGCTCTCTCGACCAGTCCCTTAAGCCTGCGCCCGGCGTCGTCAAGGCAATAGAGGGTCTGAATCCTCCGTCCTTGACGCCGCAAAAGCTCATCAACAGCATTAATCCCGCAAACCAGGTTCTCACCCTTTTCAACCATCGACACACAGTTCTCCAGAAAACACTTATTACGCCATCCCGTGACTTTTTACGAGGGCATCAATCAATTACCAAAAATACGCAAACGAATAAACTTCGACCACTTGGAATTGGGATTAGCTCCGGTTGCCAAGGTTTTGGCTTTCGGTGCGGCATGGGCTTTCGCGTGGGCTGTGGCCGCCTGAGTCAGCGCCGGAGTTGCACCTTTTGTCTGAGAAATCGGCGGATGCATAATAAGCACCGGTTCGGGACAACGCTGATAACAGGGTTTTTGACAGGGACGGCTGGACTGAAAAACTTTAGATATAGTACCACCTATCTCCTGCTCAAGTTTTCTCTCTTCAACGCCAAGATCATCGACAAGCCCCTGAATCTTGGTCGCCAGCTCCTGATTATCGGCCATCAGACCCTGCAGATTAAGGAGACTCTTAACCGAATTTTTGACCTTGGCCAGGCGTCGTTTGAGACTCAAAACAACAAATTCATCTTCTAAAGCCAGAACCTTTTTGCCTATATCCTTTTCACTCGCTTGAAGAGAAGTCACTTTGCGGTCAAGATCAACAATCTGCTTGTGCAGCTTTTGACTGTTGAGAAAAACCATGATCATGGCCGGCACCAGCAAAAAGACAACTATTTTTGCAATAAAGGAGAAAGCTCCGCCATCCAGCTTTTTTTTACTTCCCTTTTCCGGAACGGCATTGCTCTTCTCGACTTTTTTTTCAACTTTTTCGTCACTCACTGCATCTCTCCTGAAGTTTATTGATAAAATTGATGGCTAAGTAAAAAGTCCGATCTACTGCGCTGTTGTGGTTTTTCAGGCACTCGACATACTACATGTATGGTCTCGCGCCTGAAAAACCACAACATCTTGTATATCGAAATTTTTACTTAGCCATCCCGTGACTTTTT
>DAOVTG010000176.1 GCA_030633185.1 Deltaproteobacteria bacterium | reverse complement strand
TATGACTGTTGTCTGAAATGCTCACATGTTTTCAACCTGCTTGATGCCCGAGGTGCTATCTCGGTTACCGAACGAACCAACTATATCGGCCGAGTGCGTAATCTGGCCAAACTCTCGGCCACAAACTATCTCAAACAAAGAGAAGAGATGGGCTTTCCCCTACTTGAACGAGGGTGAAGATAAAGGGTGAAGGGTGAAGGGTGAAAATAAACCGTTGAAAGAGGATTACAGGATTTTAGGGTGTAAGTAAGCAAAGATAGGCAATTATCGCGGCACGAAGAAGAAAAGCCGGCCGGGCTGTTTCATGACTCCGGCGGTAAGCTCGGCCGGTTTATCGTCACCGCAGTAGAGATCGACCCGGTGTGGCCCTTTGATAGCGCCGCCGGTATCCTGGTTAAACACCAGACGGGTGCAGGGGCGCCAACCGGAAAGTTCCCCGGCCGGGGAAAATTTCGGCAATTGTGTTATAATTAAGCCTAAAGCCCCGCCGGGAAAAAGCTTACGATCAGTAGCGATTGAACGCCCGGCGGTAACTGGCACCTGGAAGCAACCTAGCGCCTCAAGGGTCGGCAATTCACGAAAAAAGACGTAGCTCGGATTTACTTTAAAAATCTCCGCCATCCGCTCAGGGTGTTTTCTGATCCAGGCCTGAATCGAGGGCATCGAAACCGCTTCACGCTTCATCAAACCCTGACGTATAAGCCATCCCCCGATACTGCGATAAGGATGCCCATTGGCCGCCGCGTAGCCAACCATCATCGTCTGCCCATCGCCCAGACAAACCCGTCCCGAACCCTGAATCTGAAGAAAAAAACGATCAATCTCATCATCGACCCAAACCAGTTCCAGATTATCTTCGCGCAATTTTCCATCATAGTCAATCTCGGATCGGGTATGATAAGGTACAATTTTACCATTTTCAAGCAGGCGGCCCCTCAAGGTTGGAAAACGCAACTCCTCAAGACGCGGACCAAAAGGTAGTTTCGCCAACCACGGCCATAAATTGCGTACCCGGCGATGCAGATTGAACTTACTTAAATCAACCACAACCAGATCAACCGGTTTTTTATAGAGAGGATAACGGTACTTTTCGTCCGGTTGGCGGGAGCCCCGCAAGGTCGGCACATAATAGCCAGTAAAAAGAACCGGATTCTCTTTTTTTCGCCAGGGCAATCGGCTGCGCGAAACTGATTCCAGTAACTTAAACTTTTTTTTCAGAAATAGTTCGAGCTCTTGCACACCAGGGTTTTGCTTTATGAAATCAAGTAATTTAATTTGGGCTGCAAGCACTTGATCGGCACTCACAACCTGTGAACCATAATTAAAATTTCTTTTCCCGGACAATTTCTTCAGGTATACAAGATTACGTTCAAGAGCCAGACTCAAAGATTGCAGATCGAGATCGTCCCGCAATACCGGCCAACGGCTTTCCGGAACGATTTTTAACGTCTCCTCAACCCTGATTGATCCGGGGATTTTAAAGTGACTATAAAGTGAAAAAAAGGAAAACAGAATCAGACAGAAAACCACCAAAACCACATAACGTCGCTGAAACCACATAATCAAACCATTAGGAACTCGTAAAAAGCGTTTTCAGACCACTCATGTGGCCACATATTTAAAAGTAACAAAAATTAATAAATAATGATTGAAATCATATCCCGAAAAGTGTGCTGACTATGTCTTTTTTCACCAAAGTTTACCGAAATTTGCCAATCATGGCGCCGGCCTTGGTATTCGTCGTCATAATCACGATTCTTTATGGGCCAGGTCTTGACTATCCTTTCTTTTTTGACGATTACAACAGTCTGATGAATGATCAGGGCCAAGTCAATGCCCTGATTAAAAATCCTGACCAAACTCTGAATAAGCTATTAGCCCATCCCCTGCGACCCGATCGCAATCTAACCTGGTTAAGCTTTGCTGCAAGTTACAAAGTGAGTAAAATGAGTCCGGCGGGCTTTCGTCTCATCAACCTGGCTCTGCACGGTTTATGTACAATTCTGCTCTATCTACTGCTTTCCTTTCTGCTTTACCGACATGATCCACAGGCACCAGCTGTGAGATCCCGAATCTGCCGGCCGGCGTTGGTCGGGGCCCTCTTTTTTCTCTGTCATCCTCTGGCTTTAAATACCGTTCTTTATATAAGCCAACGCTTCGGAGCCCTGGCCTCTTTTTTCTATCTTCTTGGGTTTTATAGCTGGCTTAAGGGAAAACACGACCCGGCTGAAATATCTGTCAGTCGGTACCAGTGGCAATGGTTTTTGTTAACGGTTCTGGCTTTCTGGGGGGCTCTACACAGTAAAGAGATGGCGATCACCCTGCCTTTGACGATTATGATCTACGAGCTCTATACAAGAAAGCCACAATCGGTCAATCGTAAAAAGATATTGACGTGGTTTGCTCTGCTCTTTCTGATTGCCGCAATATTTTTGTTCTTTGCCTGGCAGATCGGACTCTTCAGCCAATCCTGGATCAATATTGGTTTTCGCTCAAAACGCCTCTGGTCACCCGGCATTCAATTTTTAAGCGAAGCTCGAGCCTTTTTTCATTACTGGAAACTGCTCTTTCTACCTCTGCCACACAGCTTAAGCCTGCACCATGAATTTTCTCCAAGTTTGAGCTGGTATGAGCCAGCGGCCCTGACCGCGATTGCAGGCCACATTTTTCTTATTGTCACCGCCTGGAAAATACGTCGGCATTTCCCCCTTATCGGTTTCGGTATCATCTGGTTCTATCTTGTTTTAGGGCCGCCCTACCTTTTACTACCCCAAAAAGAGCTACTCGTTGAATATAAAACCTATCTTGCCGCACCCGGTGCCGCGCTGATAATCTGCGGCCTTTTGACGACAATAAAAAACAAATTGAGTGGTGAAAAGAAAACCTTAGTCCGCTGTTTTGCATACTGCATCATCGGCGGCTGGCTCTTATTTTTAACCACAATCACCTGGCAACGACAACCGATTTTTCAAAACCGGCTTTCACTCTGGAGTGATGTTTTACAAAAATATCCAACCAGTCGACGAGCCTTAAACAACCGCGCGGTCGCCCACCTCAAAAACCGCTCTCCAAACCGAGCCTTAACCGACTTAAACTCTTTGGTCGAGAACCATCCCACCTATGCCAGGGGTTTTGAAAACCGGGGACGTCTACGTCTTTACCTGAAAAATTACCGGGGAGCGGCCACCGATTTTCAAAAAACTTTAAACCTGATACCCAACGAACCGGAACTCAAAAACGCCATAAACCAGATAAAAAAACTCGAGGCTCAGGCTCAACGAGCCGCAAAAAAGGAGAATCTGTAATGAAAAGTTTCCGTCAGGAATTATGGTTTGGAACTGCCGACCGCCGGGCTTTTTACTTAGCCATCCCGTGACTTTTTACGAGGGCATCAAACAATGCCTGCAGAAAAGCGACATTAAAGCAGAATTATGCACAGCCCAAAAGAACCATGGCCGGGATGCCCGCACTTCGTAGCAGGGGGGGTAATTTTCAGCCGACCCGGGAGAATCCGGAAAATTCGTCGGCATCGGGATCCATCTTCAGGCCATATTTGTCTTCACCAGCAAATTTAAAAACGATGTGGGAGGGATCAAGGGTGCCGTCAGCCGTTGCATTCTGGGTAATTTTGAAGTAGACGGTTGCGGTCAGTTGATTGGCATCATAGTAGATATATTCCGGAGTTGAAGGAAGTTTGATCTCGGTCTCCGGCAGAGACATGCCAAAATTATAAAATTCTGCCGGACCACTTGAGGTTGAACGACTGATATTCCAGTTAAAACGATCCTCAACCGATTCCCGATCCATCTCTTTATCAAATTGAAATGTCATTTTGAAGGTTTTTGAAGCATTGGCGGTTTCAAGATAGCTGTCAAAAGAGGCTACCTTGGTTCCGGGTGGTCGCAGATAGGAAAATGCACCATCGGCATGAACAAAAGAAAATTTTGGAGTATCAACCTTATACATATGTCGACTCAAGATATCTGCCAGTTCAGGACGAGGCTCTTCCAGCAATTCAAAGACCTCCTGGGCCATATCCATCTCACCCATATCGGCATAAGTGTAACCCATCTCAACATAGGCATCGTAAAACTCATCATCTAAATCAATCGCCTTCTGAAACATGGCTATCGCTTCATCATAGCGACCCTGGGCACTATAGTTTAAGCCCATACCATAAGGCCCATTCACGGCTTGCGGAGCCAGACGCTGGATTTTGGAAAATTGATCTTCAGCATCATTGTAACGCCCGGTTTTGATATTGGCCTGCCCTAAAGAGTAGAGGTTGACGGGATCCGGATTAAGCTTGACAGCCTGAGCATATTGGTTCTCAGCCTCCTGGTAACGCTCTTCCGAATAGTAGAGATTGCCGAGTTTGATATGGGAATCATCACGAGAAGGATCTAAAGAGATGGCCGTTTCATAGGCCTTGGCGGCATTATAGTTGTCTCCCATCTTAAGATAAGAGCTGGCAACGTAGTTTGCAGTATTAACCGCATTGGCCGACTGCGGGGCTAAACCAATCGCGTTGCGAAAGGCGATAATCGCATTTTTGTAGTCACCTTTCTGATAGGCCGTAATTCCGGTATTTAAGGCATTGCCCGCCAACTCTTCTAGCGAAGCCTGCTGTTGCCAGGCGCTGACAAACAGTGAATCGGCAGTTGCCGGAGTAAAGAGATCATTCATAGCAACCTGATTTTTAATTAACTCAAAAGAAAAAGAGATAGTTTCAGCGACATCTTATAATGCGTACCTCGACAGATATAGAAAAAAACTTTAGAAGTTTTTTCTATATCTATTCAGCAACCACTTACAAACTGCCGAGATTGGGGTCATTGCTGGCACAAGGTGCGTCAGCACCCCAGCAATGACCCCAATTATGTGGGCGAAGCAAAGTTAAACACAGTTAAATTGAGTTTTATGGTGGGTCGCTGAATAGTTACATTTTTTCGTGCAAACTCTTAGCGATTTTCACCGTGGTTCCGGTTGGCCTTGTAGACCATAGCCAGAACTTCAGCAACCGCATGGAAAACATTCTCAGGAATTTCCTGGTTGATCTCAAGTTTCATGAGGATCTGCAATAACTCAGGATCACGCTGCAACGGAATATTGTGCTTCTTGGCCAGGGCGACAATTTTTTCAGCAACCGCACTGGAGCCTTTAGCAACAATCACCGGAGCCTCATGACGTTCCTGATTATACTGCAGGGCCGCCGCTTGTAAACGTCGGGTTTTGCCCGGATCTTGGTTTTCAGACGGCATTTTCAGACAAGCTCATGATTCATGGATTTGCACTTTGTGCATACACTGTTTTTCGCCATAAAAAGAAAAAACTTGAACTAATATTGATGGCGTCGTAAAAAGTCCGATCTACTGCGCTGTTGTGGTTTTTCAGGCACTCGACATACTACATGTATGGTCTCGCGCCTGAAAAACCACAACATCTTGTATATCGAAATTTTTACTTAGCCATCCCGTGACT